>NZ_JADPKQ010000167.1:0-111135 GCF_023074015.1 Bradyrhizobium sp. 142 | reverse complement strand
TTGGTCGTCGAAGATTCCTGGCTGTATCAGCTGGATGACGTTATCGTTGGACACGGCATATCGCTCCTTCGGTGGAGAAGTGGAGGCGTCAAGCACCCCCACGATATGCCGCCTTCCCGATTCCCGCCGTCACCAACTTTGGGCGATAGCTCGGTAAGCCGCCGTCGCTATCACTGTCGCGTCAGTGGTCTCGTCGCTGCACTCGTTCCATGTGCCGGCCCAGCCATCGGTATGCTCACCGGCCACTCTTCAATGGCTTCCGTCTGCAATACCGAGGCAATTTCAAAGCAGTTTTTGGGGGCTTCATACCAGAGCTGCCAGATCGGTTAACCGAACCGTTGCGGTCGATGTTGCGCTCCATTTCGAGCGCCCACTCTTCGGCATCCTTGCGCCTTCGGAATGTCTCGGCCACATAGCGGGTCATTGCGGCGGACCTGGACGCGCCAGTTTCCGGATGCCATTTGTGTGAAGGTCGCCACGCGTGTGCACTCCGACTTTCGTGTGCACTATGTGTGCACCGAGAGGTCAAAACGGGTACAAACGTGTGCAATTTCGTCTAGTTTGGAGTGCACACGTTCGCGGTTCATCCCATTGAAGAGTAAGATAAACTGTTGAAATATCAAGACTATCGCTTTTCTGTGGCACCCATGATGGACTGGACTGACCCACGTTAGATGACGTTGGTTGTCATTAGACGGAATTTGGAGCGCGCCGCGACCGCGCAGTAATCGAGCCGAGCGTCGGCCAGGTCGAGCGCTCACTTCTGAAATCGAAAAGCTGAGGTGTGGCTGTCGAGCCCGGAGGGGCAGTCGGAGTATCTTGTCGCCAGTTGGCAGCCAACTCGAACATCATTCCGACAAGAGCAAATTCTGTAGTGATCTCAACAAGCAAAAAGGCTGTGAATTGTCGGAATGCCTGTTGAGATCGCAACAGAAATTCCCCGACTTCCAAGCTGAATACGAGGGTTCGATTCCCTTCACCCGCTCCACGATTTTGTGCGATTTCCTGCGCCGGACTGCGATTTTCTGCGATCGCGCTCGCTCGATGGCGCCGCATCGGCTTTTTCGGCCGTTGAGGCCCTGCAATATTCCCCATGATGGTTGGAACGGAGACTTCAAGTTTTTCAGCTGGTTAGAAGGCGTGGTCTGCACGACGCGTGCACCGGGAGATCAAGAACAATCCCATCAAGGCCAGTGTGAGTCGACGTCAAGAGTGGATTGAAGCACTCGTGGAGCAAGGCGCACGAGTGCCGAGAGCGGGGGATATGCGACGTGGCGACAGGCGGCAGCTGTCCGCAGATACCTCCAATCAACCAGACCCGAAAGACTTCGCGGCGTAGTTAGTTTAGGATGCTTTGATGCGCTGTGGTTGAATCAGTCGCGCTAGGCCCGCCGTTCGTCAACATTTATTCCACCGTCACAGCCAGCGGAATCGGCAAGGCCGTGATCGACTTGATCTTCTCCATCGCGAAGCGCGAGGTGACATTCTTGAGTGGGACGGCGTGGATCAGCTTCTTGTAGAACACGTCGTAGTTCTGCATGTCCGGAATGACGACGCGCAACATGTAGTCGACATCGCCAGCCATACGGTAGAATTCCATCACTTCGGGCATGGCGCTCACCGCCGCGGCGAAACGCTTTAGCCACGCATCCGAGTGATCGGCGCTTTCCACAGAGACGAACACGGAGAGACCGAGGCCGATCTTGTTCTGGTCGACCAGCGCGACGCGCTTCTGGATCACGCCGTCGGCTTCGAGCCGCTGGATGCGCTTCCAGCACGGCGTCGAAGACAGACCGACCCGGTCGCCGATCTCGGCCACCGAGAGCGAGGCGTCGTCCTGGAGCACCGTCAGGATCTTGCGGTCGATGGCATCGAGGCGGCGGCTCGTCTCGGCGACCTGCAGCGCAGCGTCGGTCATGTCGGATTACCTTTGTGTCAGGGGAGGCGGGGGCGGCACTTACGCAGGATTGCTACCCGTGGGGCCCGAACAGGAAGATCTCGTAGAGGTCGTCCTGATGGCCGCTCTCACCGCCCGTCTGTGGCCGCAGCGAGCGCCGGAACCATCCGCGTGCCTGTTCGAGCCAGCTGGCGAAGCTTGAATACAGCGAGATGACGTAGCTCATGTTCACTCCGGACAACATTGTGGGGCGAGAACCCGGCAACGCTATCACGAGCGACCAGACGTCGAACATCGCCAGGCGTTGGCAACGATCAGTTTGGTTGGATCGTACTGAAGCTGTCATTGGTCCGAGCAGAAAATTCCATGGCGCCGTTTCGCAAGGGACATTTTTCATAGGGTGTACCGGGAGCGGAGGCGTTGGATCAGTCGTTCGCGAGCAGCGCGAGCACGTCGGCGTGCCGCAGGTGCTGTGGGGAACCGGCCTTCAGCGGTCTGCGGCACGAGTCTGACACATTAGGCATCATAGGCATGCCCATGCTGTCGAACGATGCATACAGCAGGCTCAGGTCGGCGCGCCGCGAGCTCCTCACTTCATGTAGTCTGGCAAGGTGAATCCGTCGTAGAACCGGTCTGCCTGGATCGCCGTCCTGAATGTCGCCGATTTATAGCTGGCGACGATGTCCTGAGCCCACTCAGCGCTGGCGTTGGCCTTCTTCACGGCGAGCACGTTGATGTAGGGTGTCGTCATCTTCTCCAGCGCGAAGGCGTTGGTCAGCTTCAGTCCGTGAAGATCGCGAAATTGCCCTGGATGGCGGCAAAATCGACGTCATCGAGCACCCGCGGCGCCTGCGCGGCTTCGAGTGGAACGAGCTTGATGCCGCCGGGGTTCTTCAGGACGTCGAGTTCGGTGACGTCGACCGGCTTGCTATCGCGGATCTCGATCAGGCCGAGGTCGCGCAGCACCCGCAGCGCGCGCTGCAAATTGACGGGATCGTTCGGCACTGCGACGCTCGAGCCCGGCTTGATCGGCGTGCCCAGCGGGTGCTTCTTCGAGTAGAGGCCCATTGGTGGTGTGGGGACGTGGACGATGCCGACGAGATCGGTCTTTTGGCGCTCGTTGTAGGAGTCGAGGAAGATCGTGTGCTGCATCACATTGGCATCGATCTCGGACTTGAACACGGCGTTGTTGGCTTCAAGGCCGGTCGAGAACTCGACATAGCGGATCTTGTAGCCCTTCTTCAGCTCCGGCTCGACGCCGATCTTGAACTCGTCGATATAGGGCCCCGGCACGAAACCAACTCGCAGCTCCGGTTTTGTGGGCTGCTGTGCAAAGCCGTCTCCGGCGGCGAGCTGAGAAACAGCCAAAAGGCCGGAGAGGAGAAACAATGCTGTCTTCATGTCTGCTTGCCGATCTCAAGTTCGGATGTGGGTGCGAAAACGGTCTCAGGCGATCGCCTTGACTGCGTTGGAGTAGACGCTGGCCGGCCGCGCGAGTCCGTAGTGCTCGCGCAAGGTCGTGCCGGTGTAGTCTTCGCGGAACAGGCCGCGTTTGCGCAGGATCGGAACGACCTGCTCGGCGAATGTGTCAAAGCCGCCGGGCAGCCAGGGCGGCATCACATTGAAGCCGTCGGCCGCGCCGCCCTCGAACCAGATCTGGATGTCATCGGCGATCTTCTCCGGAGTTCCGGCGATGACCCAGTGGCCGCGCGCGCCGGCTAGGCGCTGCACCAGCTGACGGATCGTCGGCTTTTCGCGGTCTACAATATCGACCACCAGCTTGAATCGGCTGGCGACGCCGCGCGCGCTTGCGGTGTCAATCAAATGGCGCGGCACGGGATCGTCGAAATCGTAGCCGGTAAGATCGACGCCGATCATCTGGCGCAGCTGGGTCAGGGAATATTCGGGCTGGATCAGCGCGTTGAACTCGTCCTGGAGGCGATCCGCTTCGGCTTGCGTGCTGCCGATGAAGGGGCTGATGCCGGGCAGGATCTTGATCTCGTCGGGACCGCGGTCGAAGGCGCGGGCCTGACGCTTGATGTCCGCATAGAACCCCTTCGCCGAGTCCAGGGTCTGATGCGCCGTGAAGATCGCCTCCGCATATCGGGCGGCGAAGGCACGGCCGTCATCGGAGGCGCCGGCCTGCACATAGACCGGCCGGCCCTGCGGCACGCGCGAAATGTTCAGCGGGCCGCGCACGCGAAAATGCTTGCCGACGTGGTCGAGCGTGTGGATCTTGCTGGTATCGGCGAAGACTCCGGAGGCGGGATCGTTGACGAGCGCGTCATCCTCCCAGCTGTCCCACAGCCGCGAGATCACCTCGATATATTCGCGGGCGCGCTCGTAGCGCTCATGGTGAAGGGGATGCTCGGGCAGCCCGAAGTTCTGCGCGGCCTGCGGCGCGCTGGTCGTCACGATATTCCAGCCGGCACGGCCCTTGCTCAGATGGTCGAGCGAGGCGAACAGGCGCGCGAGATTGTAGGGCTCGGTATAGGTGGTCGACGCGGTTGCGATCAGGCCGATGCGTTTCGTCACCGCGGCGATCGCCGCGAGCCAGGTGATCGGCTCGAAACGAAAACGCTGGGCGTAACGGACGTTGTCGGCCAGCGCCGGCCCGTCGGCGAAGAAGATCGCGTCGAACTTGCTCGCCTCGGCGCGCTGCGCCAGCTCCTGATAATGCGTGATGTCGAGGATGCGATCTGGTTCAGATCCCTTGTAGCGCCACGCAGCTTCGTGATGGCCGCCGGGATAGATGAAGAGATTGAGAACAAGCTGCCGTTGGTTGCTCATGGTTTGACGTCCAGGTGCGATGGCCGAAGAGGAGGCGGAGCGGCTAGGGGATCGAAGGGACGGGTTGAGGCCCCGGCTTTCGCGCGAAGGCGTAACGCAGATATCGCTCCAGGCGCAGACCCTCCGGCGTGCGCTTCGCCTCGACCAGCGCAGCAAAGGCTGCGTCGATCGCGGCCCGTTCCGCCGGAGAAAAGCCGCAGAGGAAGTTGCCGAATGCACTGGCTTCGGACCATCCGAGCGCTGAATTCACGTCACCGTGCAGATCGACCAGTGAACGCAGGTCGCTTCGGTAATCGACGAGGCCGACCGCAACGAAGAGCGCTTTGAGTTCATCGTCGGTTGCTCCGAGTACCCGTTGCGCTTCACCACTCCTCTCGGCGAAACCGGCCTGGTCGATGGCCTGCCGAAGCAAGGCGCGGGATTCGTGAGGTTTGGTCGGGTCCTGAATGTTCAACCCGATCCGGCCGCCCGGCTTGAGGACACGTTCGATCTCGCGCAGCGCCAGCCCCTTGTCCGCGATCCAATGGAAAACGCTATTGAGGTAGACGGCATCGAATGATGCGGATTCAAAGCGCGAAAGGTCCTCGGCGCGGCCAACGTCGAACGTCAGCGCCTTCGACGCGCGGAGATGTGCGATGGCTATGCGGTTCTCGAGAGGATCGATGCCGATCACGCGGCCGTCGGGGCCGACAAGCCCCGCGACGAATTCGGTGAGGCGGCCAGTGCCGGCGCCGATATCGAGCACGCGATCCCCGGACTTCAATGCGAGCGGGCCGACGAGGAATTTGCCGTGGTGAAACTGAAGGATGCCGGCCTGCTCGTACGTGCGTGCAAGCTCGGGCGTGTCTCGTTCAAGGCTGATGACGCCGGGGGTCGACATCGTGCTTCCCAAATCTCCAACGGGCCGTCGAGACGGCTTAATCGGCACGAACTTTATGTTGTCGGAGAGAGGAATGTCGATGAAATGAATTTGCGTTGTTCAGTCCGATGCGAGCATGAATCTAGCGACACGCATGCGTCGAAGAGATGATGTTGCAGGTCGATCGCCTCAATTCAAAGCTGCCGCGCATGCCGAGCGCCTCTCCTCGCTCTCCGGTTCGCGCCACGCCGGCGACGCAAATCTTTCAACGCGCTGTAGCCCGGAAATGGGTTCGTTGTTCGGGTTGAAAAGGTACGGTGATCGATGCGGCCCACGACGCTGCTTCGTTCCGGCCCTTGGTTGAGCAGCGCGCGCCCATCGCCGATGATTTCGAACTGCGCTCTATGCGGCGTGTCGCTCGCCGAACACTGTCGCGGCTGAATAGCAGAAAGCGCAGAATACAGTCGGATACGTCGTGTGGGTGCGTGCAACTATTTTCCGGCTCCCTTCAACTTTGGAAGCTATTTCCGAAAGCCTTGAGCTAGCATCTTATGACTGAGCGAGAGGCTGCATTGATGCAGCGTCTCGGTAAAGATCCAGGCGGACGCGATTGCCGCCAGAGCAGACGGCGACGCTGCAAGGGGATCGATCGTGACCATCACTGTGTGTTTACTCCGCTATCGCGTCAGCGATCGGCGAGCGGCGGAGCCTTGTCAAAATTGGATCGCAATCTTGGGGAAGATGACATGACGGACGCAATCACCATCGACAACGTCATTCCGCGTGCTGACGTCGTCAAGCGCTCGGCACGGATCGGCGCGGAGATCAGGAACATCAAGCTCTCGGGCGATCTGCCGGACCGGACGATCGCGGCGATCAACCAGGTCTTGCTCGAACACAAGGTCGTCTTCTTCCGCGACCAGAACCATCTCGACGATGCGGGGCAGGAGAGTTTCGCCGTGAGGCTCGGCAAGCTGGTGCCGCACCCGACGGTCGGCGCCACCAAGGGCACCGCGTCGATCCTCGAACTGGACTCCGGGCGGGGCGGCGGCCGCGCCGACCAGTGGCACACTGACGTCACCTTCGTTGACGCGTATCCCAAGATCTCCGTCCTGCGTGGCGTCGTGATCCCTGAGTTCGGCGGCGACACGATCTGGTCGAACACGGCGGCATCCTATCTCGATCTGCCGGCGCCGCTCCGCAATCTCGCGGACGAGCTCTGGGCGGTGCACAGCAACGCCTATGATTACGCGGTCAAGACGCGCGCAAGCGAAGCCGACAGGAAGCACTTCGAGGAGGTCTTCACCGGTACGATCTACGAGACCGAGCATCCCGTCGTTCGCGTCCATCCCGAGACCGGCGAACGCACGCTGGTGCTCGGAAATTTCGTCCAGCGCTTCGTTGGCCTGTCCAAATACGACAGCCAGAAGCTGTTCGATCTGTTCCAGTCCCACATCACCGCGCCCGAGAACACGGTGCGCTGGAACTGGCGCCAGGGCGACGTGGTGATCTGGGACAACCGTGCCACGCAGCACTACGCCGTCAACGATTACGGCGATCAGCGCCGCGTCGTCCGGCGCGCCACCATCGACGGTGAGGTGCCGGTCAGCATCGACGGCCGCAACAGCGTCACCCGCATCAAGTCGACCAAGCCGCAGGCGAAGGCCGCCTGAAAGAGCAAGGAGTGAATACAATGGGAATCGCTATCTCTGCGCTGCGTCGCCTGGTCGCCGGTCTACGTGCAAGAGGACGGCAACTTGGTCTCGCCGCCCTCGGGCTGACGGGGCTGGTCGGCAGCGCCATGGCCGAGCCGCAGCTCGAAAAGGCCGAGATCCGCTACCAAGGCTGGGCCGGGCAGGTGACCTTCGTCGAGCTGGCCGACGATCTCGGCTATCTCGCCCCGCTCAAGCTGAAATGGATCGGCAACACCATCAGCGGTCCGCAGGACATCCAGACGGTGGTGACCGGCGACATCGATATCGGCGGCGCGTTCTATGGCGCGATCATCAAGTTGATCGCTGCCAAGGCGCCGATCAAGGCGGTGGTCGGCTACTACGGCTCGGACGACAACACCTACAACGGCTATTACGTGAAAGAAGACAGCCCGATCAAGACTGCGCGGGACCTGATCGGCAAGAAGGTCGCGGTCAACACGCTCGGTGCACATCTCGAATTTGTGCTGCGCGAGTATCTGGCGCGAAATGGCCTGACGCCGGCGGAGGCGAAGCAGGTGACGCTGGTCGCGATCCCGCCCGTCACCGGCGAGCAGGTATTGCGGCAGGGGCAGGTCGAGGTGGCCACGCTCAGCGGCGTGCTGCGCGATAAGGCACTCGAACGCGGTGGGATTCGCAGGCTGTTTGCCGATACCGACATCTTCGGAAACTTCACCGGCGGGTCCTACGTGCTGAGGGACAAGTTTATCAAGGACAATCCCAACACCTCGCGCAAGCTGGTCGAGGGCGTGTCCCGTGCCATCGCTTGGGCGCAAACGACGCCGCCGGAGGAGGTTCGCGCCCGCTTCGAGCGCATCATCGCTGATCGCAAGCGCAACGAGGACGCCACACCCATCAAGTATTGGAGGAGCACGGGTGTCGCCACCAAGGGCGGCGTGATCGGCGATGGCGAGCTTCAGGTGTGGGTCGACTGGCTGGTCAAGGATGGTCTCTTGAAGCCGGATCAGCTCAAGCCGTCTGATCTCTACACCAACGCGTTCAACTATTTCCGCCCCGGCAAGACCGCGGAGGCCAAATGACCACGGCCAAGATCAGATTCGAGCATGTACGGAAGGAGTTCCTGGTCCGGGGCCCGGATGGCAGGCCGGCACAGCGCTTCACCGCGCTGGACGACATCACGCTGGATGTCCGTCCCGGCGAGTTCCTGGCGCTGGTCGGGCCGAGCGGCTGCGGCAAGTCGACCTTGCTGGACCTGCTCGGCGGCCTGACGGCGCCAAGCAGCGGGCGCATCGTGCTCGACGGCAAGGTCATCGATGGGCCGGCACGTGATCGCGGCATCGTGTTCCAGCAATACGCGCTGTTTCCCTGGCGCACGGCTGCGCAGAATGTCGAGTTCGGGCTCGACATCGCCGGCCTGAAGGCCAGGGCGCGGCGGGAGAAGGCGCTGCACTATCTCGATCTGGTCGGGCTGTCCGGCTTTGCCGACCGGTATCCGCACGAGCTCTCGGGCGGCATGAAGCAGCGCGTCGCCATCGCCCGCAGCCTCGCCTACGACCCGGAGGTGCTGCTGATGGACGAGCCGTTCGCGGCGCTCGACGCACAGACGCGCGAGACGCTGCAAGGCGAGCTGTTGCGGATCTGGCGCAGCACCGGAAAGACCATCCTGTTCATCACGCATGGCATCGACGAGGCCGTCGTGCTCGGCCAGCGCGTGGCGGTGATGACCTCGCGTCCTGGCCGGATCAAGCAGATCGTCGATATTCCCGACGAGCTGCACAGCGAGACTGAGGACGTCCGCTCGCTGCCGGAGTTCGGGCAGGTCAGGCACGAGGTGTGGTCCTTGCTGCGCGACGAAGTGTTGAAGGCGCAAGGAGCTCAGGTAGCCGCAGCTGAAGGCGAGCGCGTCGCAAAGGCTAAGGAATTGGCTCATGTCTAATCTGGAAATACTGACGCTGCTGGAGCTGGCCGAGGGGAGCCCGAAGGACCGGGCCGCACAACGCGCCGGCGCACTCACTGCGCTGACAGGCGGCTTCGCGCGATGGTTCGGCGCCATCGGACAGCGATCGCTGCTACTGCTGTTGTTCCTGACCGTCTGGGAGACGGCGCCGCGGCTGGGTCTGGTCGACGTGACGTTTCTGCCGCCGTTCTCCGAGGTGATCGCCGCGGGCTGGCAGCTCGCGCAGAGCGGTGAACTCTACGACGACGTCGGCGTGAGCCTGCTGCGGGCGCTGAGCGGATTCCTGATTGCCGTCGTTCTGATGGTGCCGCTGGGCCTGTTCACGGGATGGTACGCCCGGCTGGGCGATCTCCTGAACCAGACCATCGAGATCGCGCGCAACACGGCGCCGCTGGCGCTGCTGCCGGTGTTCATCCTGCTGCTCGGCATCGGCGAGCTCTCGAAAGTCACGATGGTGGTCTACAGCTGTGCCTGGCCGCTGCTGCTCAATACGATCGCGGCCGTCCGGCAGGTCGATCCGCTGCTGGTCAAGTCGGCGCGGACGATGGGCGCGACGCCAAGCCAACTGTTCCGGAAGGTGATCTTGCCGGCGTCGCTGCCGACGATCTTCGTCGGCATCCGCCTGGCAAGCGCCTCGGCGATGCTGGTGCTGGTGGCCTCCGAGATGGTCGGTGCGAAGTCCGGGCTCGGCTATCTCATCATCAACAGCCAGTACAGCTTCCTGATCCCGCAGATGTATTTCGGCATCCTCGGAATCACCGTGATCGGTCTCCTCTTCAACGCGATCCTCGAGGCGCTGGAGCGCCGTCTGATGCGCTGGAAGGCACCCGTAGGCGCCTAGCCGGGTTTGTTGCGGGCCGTAGCCTGCGTCACGACGCTGTTCGGCGGCACATCCTGGGTCACCCAGACGTTGCCGCCGATGGTCGAGCCCCGGCCGATCGTGATCCGTCCGAGGATGGTCGCACCGGCGTAGATGACGACGTCGTCTTCCACAATCGGATGCCGGGCGTCGCCCTTGATCAGACTGCCTTCATCGTCGGTTGGAAAGTGTCGCGCCCCGAGCGTCACCGCCTGATAGATGCGGACGTTGCCCCCGATGATGGCAGTTTCGCCGATGACGACGCCGGTGCCATGATCAATGAAGAAGCCGGAGCCGATGCTGGCGCCGGGATGAATGTCGATGCCGGTTCGGGTATGGGCGATCTCGGCGACCAGCCGCGCTATCAGCCGCGCGCCGAGCTGATGGAGGATGTGGGCGAGACGGTGGTGGATGATCGCGGTCATCCCGGGATAGCCGATCAGGATCTCGGGAAAGTTCCTGGCCGCGGGGTCGCCCACGAAGGCGGCACGAAGATCGCTGATGATCAGCCCGCGCACGTCGGGAAGCTGCGACGCGAAGTCGCGTGTCAGCTCGATCGCATCATCGCGCTGGAAGCCGGGCGTGAGCTCGTCGCCGATGAAGAGCGCGGCGCGATGGACCTGGTCGCTAAGGCTGTCGAGCGCAATGCTGAGGCGGTTGCCGACGAAATAGTCGATATTCTCCCCGTCGAGATCGAACTGGCCGTAATGGCGTGGGAATAGCGCCTCGGTCAGGCCGTCCAGGATGATCTGAAGCGCCTCGCGCGAAGGGGCGCGGCGGGCCTCGCCATCCCGGCGGATGCTGTGGGTCTCCTCCCGGGAGACGCGGAGCGCGGCGACGACCCGCTCGAGCTGCCACCGCTTCTGCGCCGGGTTATCGGGGCTGCGCGCCTCGTTATCGGATGGTTTGCGGGGGATTTCGTGCTTCATGCCGCCTCAGTCCATCGGGGTGATGTCGGACGATAATCTCACCTGACATGGGCCAGGGGAATACTGATCTCGGCGAGCAGATCGAGATCAACGTCGTGGTTGATCTCGATGTACTGGCCGTTCCAGTAGACCAGTCCGGAGACCTGGGGTGACAGCTCGAAGCTCAGGATGCTGCCGACGATGATCCCGTGCGAATACCTCTCGATGATCTCCTCCACCTGGCATTCGATCGTTGCCAGCGAATGGCCGAGCAGAGGGACGCCCGATGTGCCGGTGGTCCACGATATATCTTCGAAGCGCTCCGCACCTTTGAGCCTGCTGTTGCTGAACCGGCTTGCCAGCTCCTGCTGATCGGATCCGAGGATGTTGACTCCAAAGACCCGATGACGATCGATCGGAGCAAAGGAGGAAGCTTGCCGATTGACGCTGACCAGCACGCGGGGTGGGCTCGCGCTTAGTGAAGTCAGCGATGTCACCGTCATGCCCGTGATGTCCTGGTCGCGGCCCGCGGTGATGATGCTGACGCCACCCGCAAGACGACGCATCACGGCACGAAACTGGTGCTCGATTTCGTTGCCGCCGCTGACCAGATGAATGTCCGACTTTCCCATCTGACTTTCCTCGCATCGCGCCTGCCGGTACTGGATTTGGATTCCTCCGCTAGAAGAAGCCCTTCGCCGGCAACGGCGTGCCGTTGATTTCGTGTTCCCCGATCGAGCGCGCCTTGTAGGTCGTCGGGTTGTGCGACGACAGCGTCCGCGCGTTGCGCCAGTGACGATCGAAGTTCGTGACCTTCTTGGTAGCTGACGCGCCGCCGACGTCGAACAGCAGGCTGCCGCCGCGGATGGTGAAATCGTCGGCGATGATCTTTGCTTTGGCCGAGAGCAGGGCGGCCGTGTGCGCAGCATCCGCCGCGTTCGCAGCGCCGGCGTCGAATGCGTCGGTCGCGATGTCCAGCGCTTCGGCGGCCGCCAGCACGACGGTTTCGGCCGCAAAGGCGCCGCTGGCGATCTGGCCAACCGTCTGTTGCAGGAGCGGATCGTCGGTCGGGATCTCGGTCGGCGCATAGTAGAACGTACGCTTGCGCGAGCGGACCAGGGCTGTCGCATCCCGCAGCGTCGCACGCGCAATGCCCGCAACGATCGCCGTCAGAAACAGCTGCGCGAACGTATTGGAATAGGGCACGCCATAACCGCCGTCAGGCGTATCGAACACCACTTCCTGGCGCTTGACCTTGACGTTGCGGAAGTGCGTCGTGCCGGTCGCAGTGAGCCGCTGCCCGAGCCCGTCCCAGTCATCGACCAGCTCGATGCCCTCGCGCTTGATCGGCACGATCGTGGCGCCGGTCGCGCCGGACGGATCGGCCGCGCGCACCAGCACATAATCGGAGTACAACGTGCCGGTGCTGTAATATTTGGTGCCGTTCAGCAGATAATCGCCGTTGCCGTCCGGCGTGAACGTCGTCCCGGGCGTGACATTGCCGACCCGCGGGCTTTCGAGCTCGGTCGTCGCAAGTCCGATGATGGCGCCCTCGGCGACCGCCTCCTGCCATTGCTGGCTCTTCTCGTCCTTGGGTGTACGCACCAGGCGCTCGACCACGCTGAAATGGTTGCGCAGGATGTGCGCGACATTAGCGTCGGCCCCGCCAAGGCGGATGACGAAAGCGAAGAGATCGCGGATTGTGCTGCCGGCGCCGCCCGCGTTCACCGGCAAACGCAGCGCGCCAAGGCGGGCCCGGCGAATGAGATCGATGACCTCGAAGGGCAGGACGCGGTCGCGCTCGCGGTCACTGGCCCCCTCGGCGATCTGGTTGAGCAGAGCCTCCAGCTCCGGCGAACCGATCTTGAGCGGCACGGATTTGCCGATGGAGAGAGCAGATACGGTCTTGTTCATTGTCTTGGCCTGTTATTAGAGCTGGGCGAGATGATCGGTCACCTTGACCGGCTCGGGTAGAACCTTGCGCGCGACGAGCCAGTCTGCAGCCTTCTGCAACTCGCCCACGAACTGCTCGTCGTTGACTGCGAAGTAGCGGTATTTGCGGTTCATCGCGATGAACTGGTCGCGGACCTGATCGCTGTATTTCCCCGCCTTCTGGGCGATGTACTCAGCGTCCTTGCTGTTCTCCGAGATCCACTTGCCCTCGGCGCGGAACGCATCGTTCACAGCGCGGACGAGGGCGGAATTGTCGGTCGCGAATTTGGGGGTGGTCAGGTAGGAGGTGTAGTCGATCTGGAATTCGAGATCGCGACCCTCCAGGAAGATATCGTGCGCCTTGTATTCGAGCCGGGCGATGTCGACGCCGGGGCTCCACATCGACCAGGCGTCAACCTTGCCTGAGGCGAGTGCCGGCGCGGCGTCCGGCGGATTGAGATAGACGAACTTCACCGCAGAGCGGTCGACCTTGTGCTTTTCCAGCGCGGCGACCAGAAGGAATTCGCCGAGGCCGGAGCGGTTGACTGCGACCGATTTGCCGACGAGATCCTCGATCCTGTCGATGCCGGAGCCGTCCTTGGCGATGATCGCCGTGGTGCGCGGCTCGTAGACCACGAACTGCGTGAACACCAGCGGCGAGCCAGCGATGATGGCGGCCAATGCCGGCGTGGTGCTGCCGCCAAAGCTGAAATCTGCGCTGCCGCCGGTCACCGCCTGCAAGGTCGGCGCATGGTTCGGGAAGGGGCCGAGCCATTCGACCTTGATGCCGTCCCTGGCCAGCACCTTCTCGAACTCGCCGCGCTCCTTGGCGATCAGATTGAGGCCGCTCAGGCCCCAGGTGAGGCGGACCGTGTCGGTGGTCCGGCCAGGTGCGGCCTGGGCGAATTCGCTGATATTCATGCCGGCGAGCGCGCCAATGCCGAAGGCTGCGGAGCCGAGGAAGCTGCGCCGGGATGGTTTGGCGGACGAAAAGTCGGACATGTCGGCCTTCCAGATGACTAGCTGTGAGAATGGGCGACCACACCAAGCTCGCCGAGGAGCTCGGCGCGCGAGATGGGTGTCGAGCCGTCACGCACGGCGCGATGCTCGAAGGCGATCCCGCCGTTGCGCATCACGAGGATGCGATCGGCGAGGGCGATCGCTTCGTCGACATCATGGGTGACGAGCAGGACGCCCGGCTGATGATTGGCCACCAGTTCGCGGACCAACTCGTGCATGCGGATACGGGTCAGCGCATCGAGCGCGGCAAACGGCTCGTCGAGCAGCAGAAGCTCCGGCTGCTGCACCAGCGCTCGAGCGAGGGCGACGCGCTGGGCTTGCCCGCCGGAAAGATTGCGGGGCCAGTCTTCGAGCCTGTCACCGAGGCCGACCTCGGTAAGCGCTTCGGCGGCGCGCTCGCGAGGATCCGGAACCTGCAAGCCGAGCGCCACGTTCCGCCAGAGATTGTCCCATGGCAGGAGGCGATGCTCCTGAAACACCACGGCCGGCCGGCGGGGGGGCGCCGCGATACGGCCACTTTGGATGGGATCGAGCCCAGCCAGTGCGCGCAACAGCGTTGTCTTGCCGCACCCGCTCTCGCCGAGCAGGGCGACGAACTCGCCGCGATCGATGCGCAGGTTCAATTTCTCGATTACGACGCGGCTGCCGTAGCTGCGGACGAGGTTCCTGACAACCACGGCCGGTCCGGATTCGAATGGTGTGGAAGACTGCGGAACGACGTACACGTTCATCGCGCCGCTCCGTAGTTCGGATGCCAGCCGAGCAGACGCTGTTCGAGAAAGCGGGCAATGGCGTCGGCTGCGACGCCGATAAGCGCGTAGATCACGATCGTCAGGACGATCACATCGGTGCGCAAGAATTCGCGCGCATCCATCGCGAGGAATCCGATCCCGGATTGGGCACCGATGGTTTCAGCCACCACTAGCGCGAGCCACGCCGTGGCGAGAGCATAACGAACACCGGTCAGGATCGACGGCAATGCGCCGGGAAGGATGATCCGGCGGATCAGTTGGAGCGAGCTCAGGCCTTGGACCCGTCCCAGCTCGAGAAGCTTGGGATCGACCTGGCGGATACCAAGCACGGTATTGACGTAGATCGGGAAAGTGACGCCGAGTGCGACAAGAAAGATCTTTTCCGCTTCGCCGACGCCGAGCCAGACGATGACGAGGGGGAGTGCGGCGAGGAAAGGGACGGCCCTGATCATCTGCACGCTGCGGTCGATCGCGGCCTCCGCAATTCGTGAGAAGCCGACAAAAACGCCCAGCGTTGCGCCGACCGCAGCGCCGATCGCAAAGCCGGCTGCGGCACGCAGGAGGCTGACGCCGAGGTCGTTCAACAGGCTCCCGGTGGTCGCAAGCTTGAACGCTGTCCGGATAACTTTGCTCGGCGCGGGCAAAACCTGTGGCGAAAGCCATCCCGCCTGTGCAAGCGCCTCCCAGACAATGACGAGCAGCACGGGTGCAATCCAGGACAGGAGCTGAAGGCCGCGAGCGCCAAGCTTGCTTGCTATCGCGGGGGATCGAGTACTGCCATGCGATGACGGCGCATTATCCGCGCCGATCGCCGTGCGGTCGATTTGGCTCAGTTCGATGTTGCTCAAGACGCGAGACCTCGTTCCACCTCCCGCATCCGATGCGGGAGGTGCGACGCCAATGACTTGTCGTCTACCGAAAATGTCCCACAAAATCGGCTCGACAGAAATAGAGCGCTATTTCAATTGTCATTCGATACGGAGTGATCTGCTGTCGTTACGGCGCCGCTGCACGACAAGGAAAATCTTTTGAGGTGGATGTGCTTGATCTTGCATCAGCCCTTGGCGAGAACAGGTGACGATCGATGGCATCACCAAAGATAGTTACGGGAGAGCACGATGGCGACTGCACCCCTTCGCTTCGGCATCTGGGCCCTGGTTCACGGGCCGCGTGCGGCGCATCAGGATCCGGAAGAGCCCTATGATGCGTCCTGGGAGCGCAATCGCGATCTCATTCTTGCAGCCGAGGAACTTGGTTATGATTCCACGCTGATCGCGCAGCATACGATCAATCCGCATCAGGACGATCTCGATCAGCTCGAGGCCTGGAGCGCTGCAGCCGCAATTGCCGCGCTGACGAAGCGCATCGAGATCATCGCCGCGATCAAGCCGTATCTATATCACCCCGTCGTGCTCGCGAAGCTGGCGCTCGGGATCGAGAACATCAGCCGTGGCCGGTTTGCGATCAATCTGGTGAACGCCTGGAATCGCCCGGAACTGGAGAAGGCCGGGATCGGCTTCCCGGAGCATGATGCTCGCTATGCTTACGGCAAGGAATGGATCTCCGTGGTGTCCCGCCTGATGGAGGGTGAACGGCTCAATTTCAGCGGCGATCACTTCGACGTCTTAGACTATGCGCTCCGCCCGACAAGTCTCTACCGCAGGCGGCCAACCATCTATGTCGGAGGGGAATCAGAGCCGGCGCGCGATCTCGTCGCCGGCCATGGCGATGTCTGGTTCATCAACGGCCAGCCGCTCCAGGATGTCGCCGGCCTGATTGCCGATGTCGCGGACCGCCAGCGCGGTTCGGCGCCGCCGTTGCGCTTCGGTCTATCCGCTTTCGTCGTCGCCCGAGAAACTCGGGAGCAGGCGCAATCTGCCTACGAGCGGCTGCTGAGCCTCGCCGCGAAGGATGCGCCGATGAAGGCGATCCAGAAGCAGAATACCGACCCGAAGGTCGTGATGATGCAGACCATGCAGAAGACCCCGCGCGTCGGCAGCAATGGCGGTACGGCCGCGGGGCTGGTCGGCAGCTATGACGAGGTGGCGGAGCGCATCGAGGCGTTCCATGCGGCCGGCATCGAGCTCTTCATGCTGCAATTCCAGCCGTTCGAGGCCGAGATGCGGCGCTTTGCGCTTGAGGTCATTCCGCGTGTGCGGGCGAGGCGATCGGCTGGGCCCGTCGAGCGGCAGGCCCAGTCCTCAGGCCGAGGCGGCTAGGCCGAGGCAACTTCTGGCGACCGCTTGGCATAGCGGCTCGCCGATCGCAGCAGGCCAAAATGATCGCGCAGCGTCGCGCCGGTGTATTCGGTCCTGAACAGTCCGCGCCTCTGAAGGATGGGCACGACAGTATCGACGAAGGTTTCGAGCCCGGATGGGAGGACATCCGGCATCAGATTGAAGCCGTCAGCGGCACCGGCCTTGAACCAGGCCTCGATGTCGTCGGCGATCTGTTCCGGCGTGCCGACAACGATGCGATGCCCGACGCCGCCTCCGAGCGCGCGCAGCAACTGGCGGACGGTGAGGTTGTCGCGGCGGGCTAGGTTCACGGTGCCCTGGAACATCGTGTGATTGGCGTTGACCGGCAGCGGCAGCGGATCCGGCAGGGGCTTGTCGAGTTCGAGCAAGGCAGCGTCGATCTGGAGTGTTCCGGCGAGGCGCGCCAGGCTGTATTCGATCGGCACCAGCTCCCATAGCTCGTCCTGCCGCCGCTTGGCTTCCGCCTCGGTGTTGCCGATGACGGTGGCGAGCCCCGGCAGGATGACGATGGAATCGCCCGACCGACCATAAGTCGCGGCGCGCGCACGCAAGTCGCGCGCATAGGCGACGCCTTCCTCGATGCTCTGCGCCAGCGTGAACACGGCTTCTGCATAGGCCGCCGCGAAGTCGCGTCCGTCGTTCGAACCGCCCGCCTGCACCGTGACCGGACGGCCCTGCGGCGAGCGCGGGACGTTCAGCGGTCCAGCCACCGAATAATGCGAGCCGCGATGGGCGATCGGATGCACCTTGGACGTATCGACAAATCTGGCGCTCGCCTTGTCGCCGACGAAGGCATCGTCCTCCCAGCTGTCGAACAAGGCGTGGACGACTTCTGTGAATTCCTTGGCGCGATCGTAGCGGGCTTTGTGCTCCGTCACCGACGAGAGGCCGAAATTCCGGCCTGAAGCGGCGTCTGCCGTCGTGACCGCGTTCCATCCCGAGCGCCCGCCGCTGGCGTGATCGAGCGTCACGAAGCGGCGCGCGATGTTGTAAGGCTCGTTGTAGGTTGTGGACACCGTCCCGATCAGCCCGACGTGCTTCGTCGCAGCGGCAACCGTCGCCAGCACGATGGTCGGCTCCAGCGACGTGAACGACCGGTAGTCGATGCGGTCGTTCACGGCTGGGGAGTCCGCCAGAAAGATCGCGTCGAATTTCCCTCGTTCGGCAATTTGAGCCACACGCACATAATGACCGAGATCGAAGAAGGCGCGCGGATCGCTGTCCGGAAGGCGCCACGCCGACGGATAGACACCGGAGTGAAGCAGGTTGACGTTCAGGTGCAGTTGTCGTGGCGGCATGAGAATTCCGGTAGTCAGCGTGTTGTGCGATCGCGATGTGCAACAGGGCGGCCGCTGGAGATCAGGACCCCTTCGGGGACCAGATCTTGATGGCGGTGGTGTCGATCTTCACGGGGATCAGACCCTCGGCGTGAAATGCATCTGCAATGCGCTGCTGCTCCGACAGGCCGGCTCCGGTGACTGCGCCCACCTGGTAGGAGCGGTGGCTATTGGCCTCTTCGACGGTTGCCGTATCGATACCCCAGAGCCCGGCAAGCAACGCGGCAGCTTCCTTCGGCTGGGCCTTCACCCATTTGCCGCTCTCTGAGAGCTTTGCGAAGACCACGTTGAGCACTTCGGCATGCTTGTCTGCATAGGCGGCCGAGGCGAGATAGTAGCGCTTATAACTTGCAAGGCCGTTTCTGCCGTCGGTCAGGATGCGGCCCTTGGTCTGCTGCAGGGCGCTGGTCAGAAATGGATCCCAGGCGACCCACGCATCGACATTGTTGCTGACGAACGCCGCGCGGCCGTCCGCTGGCGTCAGATAGGCAGGCGTGATGTCCTTGAAGCTGAGACCGGATTTCGCCAGTGCCGCGAGCAGCAGATAGTGGCTGCCAGCGCCCTTGGTCACCGCGATCTTCTTGCCCTTCAGCTCAGCGATGCTTTTGATGGTCGAAGATTGCGGAACGACGATTGCTTGTGCGGCAGGCGACGCGGCCTCCTCCGCGACATAGGCGAGCTTGGCGCCCGCAGCCTGCGCGAAGATCGGCACCGTGTCGGCAACGTCGGCACCGAAATCGATGCTGCCGATGTTGATGGCTTCGAGTAGCGGGAGGCCGCTGGTGAATTCGTGCCAGGAGATGGTGACGCCGCGCGGCGCCAGTGCCTTCTCCAGCTCGCGGTTGGTCTTCAGAATCGCCGTCAGTGTCGAGGATTTTTGATAGCCGATGCGGAGCTCCTCGGACGTCGCGGGCTGAACGGACGCCATGGCGAAGAAGCCGAGCGCAGCCGCGGCGAGAGCTCGCAGGCGGGACAGGGGATGAGACATGAAGGGCTATCCTTGGGGCTCAGCCGCTTTAAGCAGCTCATATGGACAACGCAGTAAGCCTGCAATGTGCCGGCAATCGACGCCGCCTTGCAATTTCAAGGTATCGCTCGGCACGGAACGAACATTCTCCAGTCGGTTTCGATCTGAGAACGGGGTTTCCCGGCGCTATTCCGCAGCGTCGGATTGGAACGCGACCTTTGTCGATCCTGTGTGCCGAAAGTTCGCGCCGGGATGCGTGCTGTGCAGCCGCGGACCGCGCCCCGGAAACAGCTTTTCGCGTAGCGTGCCGTCGCGATAGGCGGTCTTGTAGACGCCGCGCGATTGCAGTTCCGGCACCACGAGGTCGACGAAGGCATTCAATGATTCCGGCGCGACCAGGCGGAACAGATTGAAGCCGTCAACGTCAGTCTCGTCGGCCCAGGCAATCAGCTCGTCGGCGACGTCCTGCGGCGAGCCGACCACGAAGGGCGACCGGGCGCCGGCACGGCTTAATCTGGCGAGGTCGCCGACATTGACCGGTCGATCGCTCCGCACCGTAAAATTCTCGACCATCGACTGAATAGCATTGCTCTCGACATATTCGATCGGCTGGTCCGATCTGTAGGTCGACAAATCGATGCCAATCCAGCCCGAGAGCAGGGCGAGCTGGCCGGTCTGGTCGACGTGTCGCGCGTAGTCCTCAAGCAGGTCGTTCGCTTCGCCGCGGGTCGGCGCCACGATCGAGGTCGCGCCGGCGAACATGCGGATGTCATAGGGATCGCGGCCATAGGTCTTGGCCGCTTCGCGGATCTCGCGCACCGCGCGCGCAAGGATCGGTTTGGTCTGGCCATTAAGAAAGATCGCTTCCGAATGCTGGGCCGCGAAGGCGCGACCGCGCCTTGAGGTGCCGGCTTGATACAGCAGTGGCGTTCGCTGCGGCGAAGGCTCGGCGAGATGGATGCCGTCGACCTTGAAATAAGGACCCTCGTGCAGCACGCGGTGGAGCTTTGCCGGATCGGTGAAAATGCGCTTGCCGCGATCACGGCGGACGGCGTCGTCCTCCCAGCTTCCTTCCCACAGCTTGTAGGCCGCGGTGAGAAAGTCTTCGGCTGCGTCATAACGGTCATCATGGGCGCGACCGGCCGGAAGCCCCATGCCGCGCGCGCCGCTGTCGAGATAGCCGGTGACGATGTTCCAGCCGATCCTCCCCTGGGTCAGATGGTCGAGCGTCGAAAACTTGCGGGCCAATTGATAAGGATGCTCGAAGGTCAGGTTCGAGGTGATACCGAAGCCGAGGTGATGGGTGACGAGCGCCATAGCGGACACCAGCAGTGTCGGGTCCGCGTTGGGCAGTTGCACAGCATGTAATGCTGCCGCATCGGCATTGCCGCCGAAGACGTCGTACACGCCGAACACGTCGGCCAGGAAGATGCCGTCGAGCAGCCCACGCTCCGCAGTCCGGGCGTAGTCAGCCCAATATTCGAGCGTGTTGTAGTCGATCGATGCGTCGCGCGGATGAGACCATAGACCGGCCCAATTGTGGCTCGGCGCGGTCATGTTGAAGGCGTTAAAGCGTAGCTCGCGCGGTCTGGTCATGGTCTCGTCCGGTCGTCAATTGCGAAGAACATTTTCTCCGCGCGACCATTTTTAACATTTTACGTGAGCGAGTTTGTTTCCAATTCGGCGAAGGAGCTGAAAGAAACGCGTTACGAAGCGACGGTGACGCAGCACGCGCATCGCTATTTTTCAGACACGCTCGACAGCCGCGGAATCCGACCGCATCATTTTCGTCGACGAGCACGGCTTGTCGCGCACGACGCGCGCTCTCAAGATCGAAAAGGGAATTGCAGATGGCGTTGGAGATCCGAAACTTCGAGACGCTCGCGTTGCATGGTGGATCGTACCGCACCGACCCGGCCACTGGCGCGGTAGCGGTTCCGATCTACCAGACCACGTCATTCCAGTTCGAAAACACGGATCACGCCTCGCGCCTGTTCGCGCTCGAGCAGCTTGGTCCGATCTACACTCGTATCGGTAATCCGACCCAGCAGGCTTTTGAGGATCGGCTTGCTGCACTCGAGGGCGGGGCGGCCGCCCTCGCTGTTGCCTCCGGACAGACGGCGTCCGCCTTCGCGATATTCAACATCGCGCAAGCCGGCGACAATATCGTATCCTCGACGGATCTCTACGGCGGAACATGGACGCTGTTTTCGCAGACCCTGAAGCAGTTCGGCATCGAGGTCCGGTTCGTCGATCCCGCGGACCCCGAAAACTTTCGCCGTGCCACGGACGCGAAGACGCGCGCCTATTTCGGCGAGACGCTCCCAAACCCGAAGCTGAATGTCTTTCCGATCAAGGAAGTCGCGGATATCGGCCGCTCGCTCGGCGTTCCGCTCGTTCTCGACAACACCGCGTCGCCCCTGATCGCGCGTCCGTTCGAGCACGGCGCTGCCGTGGTTGTCTATTCCACGACCAAATATATCGGTGGCCACGGCACCGCGATCGGTGGCGCCATCGTCGACGGCGGCAATTTCGATTGGATCGCTCATGCGGCGCGCTTCCCGCTGCTAAACAAGCCTGACGAAGCCTATCACGGCGCGATCTGGACGGAAGCTGCGAAGCCGCTCGGCCCGATCGCCTACATCCTTCGCGCCCGCGTCAGGCTGCTGCGTGACCTCGGCGCATCGATCGCGCCGCAAAACGCCTTCCAGTTCATCCAGGGCATCGAGACCCTGCCGCTGCGGATCCGGCAGCACAACGAAAATGCGGTGAAGGTCGCGAACTTCCTCGCCAAGCACAGCTCAGTATCGAACGTGATCTTTCCCGGACTGCAAAGTGGGGAGAACCGGCGCAGGGCGGACGCCTACCTGAAGGGCGGCTTTGGCGGGCTGGTCGGCTTCGAGCTGAAAGGGGGCGTCGAAGCCGGCCGGCGGTTCATCGACGCGCTCAAGCTGTTCTATCACGTCGCCAATATCGGCGACGCGCGCTCGCTGGCCATTCATCCGGCGTCAACGACGCATCAGCAGCTCACCACAGCCGAGCAGCTCACCGCTGGCGTCACCCCTGGTTACGTCCGTCTGTCGGTCGGCATCGAGCATCCAGACGACATCCTGGCTGATCTCGGTCAGGCGCTGGCGCAGGCCGAAGCAGGCGCGCGCAAGGCTGCGTGAGACATTTTACCTGAATTGGAAGGGGAACTTGAGGCAATGAAAATGCTTCGTCGTACAGCCCAGGTCGCCGGTCTCTGGCTTGCATTCACGGCGGCCGCCTTCGCGGGCGAACCGCTGAAGATCGCGACCAGCGCCGGCCCCGTCGGGCAATTGGCGTCCTTTGCCGCCAAGCTCGCCAAGGAGAGGGGGCAGGACGTCAAGATCGTCGAGCTGTCGGACTGGGTGGCGTTGAACGAAGTCGTGAACAGCGGTGACGTCGACGCCAATCTGTTCCAGCATGCGACCTATCTGGCACTCCAGAACAAGCAGCGCGGCTTCAACCTGGTGCAGGCGGACAAGGTCGGCGTGATCGCGCCGGTCGGCCTGTTCTCGAAGAAGATCAAGAAGCTCGACGAGATCAAGTCGGGCGACAGCGTCGCCATCCCGAACGAGCCGCTCAACGGCGCGCGCGGCCTCATCCTGCTCGAACGGGCTGGGCTGATCAAACTCGCGCCTGGTAAGGGTTTTTCGGTCAGCAAGTTCGACATCACTGACAATCCGAAAAACCTCAAAATCGTCGAGCTCGACCCGGCGCAGACCTATCGCTCGCTCGACGACGTGACGCTGGCGCTCGTCAACATCACCTATCTCATTCCAGCCGGCGGCGATCCTAAGTCCGCATTGATTATCGATCGCACCGTCGACGAGGGCCTGGTGCTTCGCTTCACGGCTCGCCCCGACAAGAAGGACGATCCGCGCCTGAAGGCCTTCATTCAGGTGTTCAACTCGCCCGAGGTGAAGCAGTTCATCGAGGACCAGCTGCCGGCGTTCATCCCGGCGGGGTTCAGCAGCTGAGTGGGCGCGCTGCGCAGGGACATCACGTCATGATCTATATCGTCGACGTCGATCACATGAGCCTTGCGTTCGCAGCCCGTAGCGAGACGCAGGCCGCGCAGATTGCCGGCTCACCGCGATTTGCGCGGGCAATCGGCCGGTCTTTCCTGAATCCGAAGACCTTGAACAATCAACTGCGCATCGCGACCGTTCAGGAGCGTGTCGTCTTCCACGACATCTCTGCCGAATTCGCGGATGCCGCGGCGGACATCCTGGTTGCCCGCATCGGGTAGCCGTCTGAACCAAACATTTTGCTTGATAGGAGATCGTCGATCATGAAGCGCCGCTTATTCCTCGTGATGGCCGCCCTTGCTCTGTTCGCCGGGCCGGCCGCTGCGGATCAGAAGATCAAGGTCGGGATATCGGGAGGCGATGCCGAAATCATCTGGGCCAAGGTCAAGGAGATCGCCGCCAAGGACGGCCTCGACGTTCAGGTCGTCGTCTTCAACGACTACCTGCTGCCCAATGCCGCGCTCGACGTCGGCGATCTCGATGCGAATGCCTTTCAGCACAAGCCGTTCTTGGATAACCAGATCAAGACGCGCGGATACAAGATCATTGCCGTCGGCGAGACGATCGTTGCTCCGATCGGGCTCTATTCGCGGAAGGCAAAGTCGGTTGCCGATGTCAAGGAAGGCGCCTCGATCGGCATTCCGAACGATCCGTCGAACGGCGGCCGCGCGCTACGGCTGCTTCAGGCGGAGAAGCTCATCGAGCTCAAGGACGGGGTCGGCATTTTGCCTACCGTACTCGATGTGACCGCAAACCCAAAGAAGCTCAAGATTCGCGAGATCGATGCCGCCCAGCTGCCGCGCAGCCTGGATGACGTCGATGCTGCCGTGATCAACACGAACTACGCGGTCCCGGCCGGCCTCACTCCCGGCAAGGATTCGATCGCAATCGAATCCTCTGTCAATAATCCCTACAACAACTTCATCGCCGTCCGCGAGAAGGACAAGGATGCTCCCTGGGTCGCGAAGCTGGTGCGCGCCTATCAGAACGACACGATCCGCCGGATCATCAAGGACAAGCTGCCGGGCCAGATCCCCGCGTTCTGAACAGCCTCAATCGGGAGACCAGCGATGACAACTCCATCCAGCCGCGCCGAAAAGCTGTCGAGTTCAGCAGGATCGGTCGTGTTCGACGCCGATGTGCTGGTGCTCGGCGGCGGTCCCGCCGGCACATGGGCTGCGATCATCGCCGCCAAGCGCGGCGCGCGGGTCGTACTCGCGGACAAGGGCTTTTGCGGCACGTCCGGAGCGACGGCGGCGGCCGGCACCGGAGTGTGGTATGTCGATCCCACGCCAGAGCACCGCGAGGCCGCGATGGCCAGCCGAGAGAAACTCGGTGGCCATCTCCAGGATCGTCGCTGGATGGCGCGCGTGCTGGACCGGACCTATTCGCAGAGCAACCAGCTCGCCGATTGGGGTTATCCGTATCCTGCCGATGACGATGGCAAGCCGCAGCGGAATTCGCTCCAGGGGCCGGAATATATGCGGCTGATGCGCAGGCGAACAAAGCAAGCCGGCGTGACGATCCTGGATCACTCTCCGGCGCTTGAACTGCTCGTGGATGGCAGTGGCGTCGTTGCGGGCGCCACCGGTCTGCGACGGCAGAAGGGCGATCGTTGGACGGTCAATGCGAAGGCGGTGGTGATTGCCACCGGCGGATGCGCCTTCCTCAGCAAGACGCTGGGGTCGAACGTGCTGACCGGCGACGGCTATCTGCTGGCCGCCGAAGCTGGCGCGGAATTGACCAGCATGGAGTTCTCCAACGCTTACGCGATCTCACCGGCTTTCGGATCGGTGACCAAGACGCTGTTCTACAGCTGGGCAAGCTTCACCGATGAACAGGGTGGCGTCATTCCGGGAGCTTCGTCGAAAGGCGGCCGCTCGGTGATTGCGCGGGCGCTGCGCAAAGGCCTGGTCTACGCTCAGCTGGACGAGGCCGATGCAGACACGCAGCGGCACATGCGCGTGTCGCAGCCGAATTTCTTTCTGCCGTTCGACCGCACTGGTATCGATCCCTTCACGCAACGCTTCCCGATCACGTTGCGCCTCGAAGGAACCGTTCGCGGCACGGGCGGCCTGCGGATCATCGACGACAGCTGCGCAACCACCGTTCCGGGCCTCTATGCGGCAGGCGATGCTGCGACGCGCGAATTGATCTGCGGCGGCTTCACCGGCGGCGGCAGCCACAATGCTGCCTGGGCGATGTCGTCGGGGTATTGGGCCGGGCAGGGCGCAGCGGAATTCGCGCGCCAACTGGGCACGACCAGCGGGCGTCAGGCGTTCCGGCGCGGCACGGTCGGCCTGCGCTCGGGCAATGGGCGATCGTTGCAAGGCAGTCCGCTTGCACAAAGCGTCCAGGACGAGGTGTTCCCCTACGAGTTGAACTATTTTCGCGAGGCGGGGAGGCTCGGCGAGTCGCTCAGCCGGCTGGATGCATTGTGGTCCGATGCGTCGGTTGCCGATGCGCCGGACGAGCGAGAGCTGCCGCGTGCGCGTGAGGCCGCCGCCATGCTAGCGACTGCGCGCTGGATGTATCGCAGCGCCCTGGCGCGTCAGGAGAGCCGGGGAATGCATCGCCGCGACGATTATCCCGAGCAGGACGATCGCTATCGCCACTATGTGACGACCGGAGGGCTCGACGACGTCTGGACCTCGACGCGGCCGCTGTCTTCCGTCCACTACGCCGAGGCCGCCGAATGATCGAGGTGATCGATAACGAGCGGTGCACGGCTTGTGACATCTGCGTCAGCGTGTGCCCGACGAATGTCTTTGACAAGACCGACGGCCTTCCCACAATCGCCCGTCAAAGCGATTGCCAGACCTGCTTCCTGTGCGAGCTCTACTGCCCCGAGGATGCGCTGTTCGTCTCGCCGTTTGCCGATGCGCCGCAAGTGGTCGACGTGGCGGCGTTGAAGGAAGCGACCCTGTTGGGCAGCTACCGGCGAGCGGTGGGCTGGGTCGAGGAGAGCCGGCACCTGCGGGCGGCCGATCGAAGCTTTCGGCTGTTCGGCCATTGAAAATCATGTCGTCTCTGGAAGCCGGCCATGAGTGGAGATCGCCTCCTTCTATTGAAGCCGGGATTTGAAGATCCCGAGCAGCCGGGCCGCTTCTTCGTCTGCCCGCACTGCAATGCAATCGAGGGATTGCTGGCGTCGTTTCCCGGTCTCGCAACGCAGGTTGAAGTGCACCGCCTTCCATTCGCACGCCCGCGATCAACGCTCGTCGCGATCCTTCGCGAACAACATCAATCGCTTCCAGTTCTAGTCTTTGACGAAAGCCGGCCGGTGCCCGAGAATGCGGAGGTGTCCAACGGTCGGCGCTTCATCGATTCGTCAGAGCGAATACTCCGCTATCTGGCCGACCGCTACTCATTCCCGTACGTTCTGGATTGAAGATAGAGTGAGCTGCCGTTGATTTGAATCGCGAAGTGTTTGCCATGTTCACTTTCGTCCAACAAAATGGAAGTGGTGCGCGACATGCCATCCGGTCTGCATCCTATGGCGGAGAAGCGCCCGCCATGTTGGACACGCGTTGGCGCCGTCTGTCCGCCGAATGACAGAAATCTCTTTGTCGTCCGTTGCCATCCATAGGGAAGTCCGTTCTACGTTGAAATACTTGACTTGCCGACGTTGACGACGGCGACATGAGTGGTTTGCGACGCGGGCCGAAAAGAGTTTTGCCATTCATTGACCTGTGCGTTGCCTCATCCAAAGATGCTGCGACAAGGTGGCATGCTTCTGCATTTGTTCGATGCAAGAGTGCGGCTGCGCTATTGCCCGGAGGCACTCGGTGGGTTCGTCGTCGCTCGAAGAATTGTCGCTGACGGCTGATGTGTTGATCGTCGGTGGCGGCATGGCGGGCGCCTGGGCGGCGGCTTCGGCCGCGCAGGCCGGCGCGAAGGTGGTCCTGGCTGACAAGGGCTATTGTGGCACCAGCGGCGTCACGGCAGCCGCGGGGCCGGGCCATTGGTGGGTGCCGCCGGATCCTCCCGCGGCGCGGGACGCTGTTGTCGCCAATCGCGTTGCCGCCGGGCTCGGCCTTGGCGAAGCCGACTGGATGTATCGCATCCTCGACGAGACCTGGCGCACGCTGCCGACGCTTGCCCGGCACTACAAGTTTGG
Source organism: Bradyrhizobium sp. 142 (assembly GCF_023074015.1). Classification (NCBI taxonomy): domain Bacteria; kingdom Pseudomonadati; phylum Pseudomonadota; class Alphaproteobacteria; order Hyphomicrobiales; family Nitrobacteraceae; genus Bradyrhizobium; species Bradyrhizobium sp. 142. The sequence continues at coordinate 83,751 of NZ_JADPKQ010000167.1, read as the reverse complement.
CACGGACGACGAAGGCAGAGTGAATTACCGCGCGGTGCGGGGGCCGGAATATATGCGCGCGCTTCGCCAGCACGTGTTGAGCCACGGCGTCACCATTCTCGATCATTCACCCCTCGTCGAGTTGCTGGCGCGGTCCGATGGGTCGATTGGCGGCGCGCGTGGCCAGCGCCGTCAGGACGGCGGGCGCCCGTATCGGATCGTGGCGGGTGCGGTGGTGCTCGCGGCGGGCGGGACCAGTTTCCTGTCGCACCTTTTGGGGTCGCGAACGAATACGGGTGACGGCTATCTCATGGCAGCCGAGGCGGGCGCGGAGCTCTCCGGCATGGAATTCACCGCTGCATACACGATCGCGCCGGCGCATTCCACGATGACGCGCAGCATGGCCTATTCGTACGCGACCTACTACGACGAAGACGGAAACGAACTGGATCTCCCGTTTGGTCCCGATCAAACCATCCGTCTCGCCCGGGCGCTGCAACGCGGGTGGGTCTACTGCTCGCTGCATCGGCTGCCCGACGACGTCAAGGCGAGGCTGCATACGATCTCGCCGAACGTTCCGCTGGTGTTCGACCGTTGGGGGATCGATGCCTATCGCGATCGTTTCGAAGTCACCCTGCACAACGACGGCACGATCCGTGGCATCGGCGGAGTGCGCGTGCTTGATGTGAACGGCGCGACGTCGGTGCCGGGACTGTTCGTCGCTGGCGATAACGCATCGCGGGAGAAGGTCGCGGGCGCGATCTCCGGCGGTGGCAACATCAATTCGGCATGGGCGCTGTCGTCCGGTGTGTTTGCGGGAAGCGCGGCGGCGCACGTGGCGCGCAGCACGAAAAGCCGCTCATCGGAGCTCACGCCGCTTGGACAGGCCGGGCTGCGTCCGCGTGGCCGGCCAAAGGAGGTTGACGTGGCCACAGCCAGAGCCGGCGTGCGCGCCGAGATGCATCCGTTCGACAAGAACTTGTTCCGCACCGGCGCAGGGCTCGCGGCCTCTTCGCAAGCACTCGAAGGTCTGTGGAGTGAGGTCGCCAATCACGGACAGGGGGGCTCGATCGCCTTGCGCGAGGCAGCGGCGCTGCTGGCCACGATGGTCCGTCGCCACGGCGGCAGAGCGTAACGAGAGCAGGGGACTTCACCGTCGTGAGGATTATCCTGCACAGGATCCGCGATTGGCCGCCCGCCTGCTTAGCGGCGGATTGGACCAAGTTTGGTTCGCGCTGGATCGACCATCAGCAAACGCCCAGCCGGGTCAACTTCAGGCGGTGTCATGATCGAGCTCATCGTTGCAGAGCGTTGCACGGATTGTGAGGCCTGCATCGAGGTCTGCCCGACCAACGTGATCGATCCCGGCCCTGACGGCTTGCCGGTTCTCGCACGCATTGAGGATTGCCAGAACTGTTTCATGTGCGAGCTCTATTGCCGCGCAGATGCAATCTACGTCGCGCCCGATTGTGACCGTCGCGTCTCCGTGAGCAAGGAGGATATGCTGGCGTCCGGGCGCCTGGGCCAATATCGCAAGCATTCCGGCTGGGATGAATGGGCGGGGCATTTTCCCAACGAGCAATGGCTGATGGAGACCGTGTTCCGTCGCGCCGGTGAGGCAGCGGCGCAATCGCGGACTGACCGGCCTGAGGGCCTTCGCGGCAAGAAATAGAAACGGCCAGATCAGCGAGAGGCCGACGACAGCGCGTCCGCGGGATGCTTGTCGTTGTGCTCGACATATTCGACCAGCGTCTGGTCCGGATGCCGCACCAGCATGTTGCGGCCTGTCGGGACTGGCTTCGGCGCCTCCAGGATCGTCGCGCCGACCGTCGGCAGATGCGCGGCAAAACCCTCGATGTCCTCCACCATGAACGTCATGTGCGTCGCGGTGAACCGCCTCAGGCTCTGTTCGGTCCCGGCGATGAGCAGGATCGATGCGACCTGTGCCAGTCGCAGATCGTACTCCGGATGATCGAAGCGGAGACGCGCTTTCTGGCCGATCAACGTTTCGTAGAAGGTGACGGCCGCGTCCAGTTCTTCCAGCGGCAGGCAGCGCCGGGTCAGGATGTTGAGGATCTTCATGAGCGAACTCCTTGATCTCCGCTCAAGATTGGATCGCTCGCGATGATGTCAAGCCGTGCGCGTCGGAGCGCTGCCGGCAGATCGCGTGGAGAGACGAATCCTTATGTCACGGGTCGGAAACGTCATCCTGTTGTTGCCCGATGCCGATGATCTTTGAAAAGACTATCTTGTCTCGAGCGCTTAGCATGTCGGCCTCGCTGCCATTGTGAACGTCGCGACATGAACACTCCCCGAATTGAAAGCCGGCGCGTATCTGCCAGCGTGCGGTCACCAATCATCGCCAACCAGCTCGGCCCGGACATTCGTGCCGCGCTGGCCGATCACTGGTCGCGTCCGCTGATCATCGATCATCCTGCCGACCGCGCGCCATGGGAGATCGCCCCGGAGGCCGACGTGCTGCTGACGCGGCCACTGGCAGGCTGGCACAAGGCACCTCAGGAGAAGCCGGCGGGCTGGCCGTTTGGCCTGCGCTGGATCCAGACCGCATCGACGGGAGTCGATTTCTTTCCGGCCTGGCTGCTCGATGGCCCCGTGGTCACGGTCGGGCGCGGCATCTCGGCCGATCCGATCGCGGAATATGTCCTTGCGGCGATCCTCGGCTTCGAGAAGCGCATCCACGACATCCGACCGCGCAGCCGCGAGCAATGGAAGATCACCCCGCTCGGCTCGCTCAGTGGCAAGACGATCGGGATCGCGGGCTTCGGCGCGATCGGCCGGGCCGTCGTCGGGCGTGCTAAGCCGTTCGGCGTCAACATCAGGGTTTTGCGCCGCTCGGCGTGGCCATATGTCCTTCCGGGCATCCAGCCCGTCGACAGCATCGAAGAGCTGGTCGAGGTTTCCGATCATCTCGTTCTCGCTCTGCCGGCGACGACCAAGACGGCGCGTCTGATCAACGCCGACGTGCTCGCACGCGCCAAGACGTCGCTGCACCTGATCAATGTCGCGCGTGGGCGGATCGTCGATCAGCGCGCGCTGTTGCAGGCGCTCGACGACGGACGGATTGCCGGCGCGACGCTCGATGTCACCGATCCCGAGCCACCGCTGTTGGGCGATCCGATCTATAGCCATCCCAAGGTCGTCCTAACCCCGCATGTGTCGTGGACGGGAGGCGCGGATGCCAAGCGGCTGGCCGACAAGACGCTGGTCAACCTCGACGCCTACGCGCATGGCGTCGCGCTGGCTGATGTCTTTGACAAGAATCTCGAATACTAGAGAAGGAGCCGCAACCATGAACAAGGTCGTCGAGAAGCCCAAGAAATACTCCCTGGTCGAGCGCACGCCGGCGGCGACGTTCGAGGAGGAGCGGCTGCACCGCAAGCAGCGGCTTGCCGCGACGTTCCGCCTGTTCTCGCGCTATGGTTTCGATCAAGGCCTCGCAGGCCACGTTACCGTGCGCGATCCGGAGTTCCCCGAACGCTTCTGGATCAACCCGCTGTCAAAGCATTTCAGCCAGATCAAGGTGTCCGACCTTCAGCTCGTCGACCACGATGGCAATATCCTGATCGGCGACAAGCCGATCAACCAGGCCGGCTTCGTGATTCACTCGTCGATCCACGCCGCGCATCCGGACGTGATCGCGGCCGCCCACACCCATTCGACCTATGGCAAGGCCTGGTCGGCGCTGGGTCGCCTGCTCGATCCGCTGACGCAGGATTCCTGCGCCTTCTACGAGGACCACGTCCTGTTCGATCCATTCTCCGGCGTCGTGCTGGACGCCGAGGAGGGCCGCAAGATCGCGCAGGCGCTGGGATCGAAGAAGGCTGCTATTCTGCAAAATCACGGCCTGCTCACGGTGGGACCGACAATCGAGGCCGCGGCCTGGTGGTACATCGCGATGGACAACGCCGCGCGCGCCCAGTTGCTTGCCGAAGCCGCCGGCACGCCAAAGCCGATCCCACACGAAATCGCCAGCCTGACATCGCGGCAGGTCGGTACGCACAAGGGCGGCTACTTCAGCTTCCAACCGCTCTGGGACTGGATCACCGAGACGGAACCGGACCTGTTCAACTAGGATCGGGGCTTCCAGGCCGGTCAGTTGCCCGGCTCGTCGGAATTGCGCCAGGCCGCGACATCGTGAGATATCACGGTGCGCGGCTTGTCTCGTTCACGCAGGCCGGTGCTGCAACGGTGAGGAGCGGGGTGACATGACCATTGGTCTGCCAAGCGAAGTCGAAGTCATTACGTTGTTCGTCGATGACATTGCGTCGGCGAAAGCCTTCTACGCGAAAGTATTCGCGTCCGAGGCGGTCTGGGAAGATGCGGTCTCATCCGTGCTGAGATTTGGTGGGCTCCTGATCAACCTTCTTGATGCGTCTCAGGCACCGCCGCTTGTCGAGCCGTTGCGTGTTGCGCAGTCCTCCGCAGGGGCGCGCGCACTCCTGACGATCAGGGTTGCTGACGTCGACCAGGTGTGTTCGGCCCTTCAGGAGATTGGCGTCGATCTGGTCAACGGGCCGATCGATCGCCCCTGGGGACGGCGTACCGCGTCCTTTGCCGATCCTTCGGGTCATGTCTGGGAGATCGCACAGATCATTGAACGGGGTTAGCTGTCTCTTCGGCCCACCGGTCGTTAGAGTGCCCATTGAGCTGCCAAACGCCTTCTGAGATTCACTCAATCAATCTGTAGCCGTGATCAGCCGTCGGCGCGCTTGCGGCGCGTGCGCGACGCTGGCACTACCTGACGGGATCGACGCCAGCAGCGACCTCGTATAGGACTGCTGCGGATTGTCGAATATCTCGGCGACGACCCCGTGCTCGACGATACGCCCCTGGTGCATCACCGAGACGGTGTGGGCGAGTTGGCGCACCAGCGCGAGGTCGTGAGAAACGAACACATAAGTCAAGCCCAGATTGGCTTGCAGCGAGAGCAGGACGTCGACGATGTCGGCCTGGACGCTGACATCGAGCGCGGAGGTCGGCTCGTCGAGCACGATCACGTCGGGCTTGAGGACCAGCGACCGGGCAATGGCGACGCGCTGGCGCTGGCCGCCCGACAGGGCCGCGGGCTTGCGAAAGAGCAGGTGCTCGCCAAGCCCGACGTCGGCCAGAGCCTCGCGAACCCGCTCGTCGCGCTCCTTGCGGGTTCCGACCTTGAAACGGTCGAGCGGCTCGCGCACCAGCCGCTCGACAGTCCAGGTCGGGTCGAGCGAGGTGAACGGGTTCTGATAGACCAGCTGAAGGTGACGCCACGCCGAACGCAGTGCCTCTGGCGAGCGACCAGTGATCTGCGCGCCTGCGACCGAGATGGTCCCGCTGTCGGGTTGCTCGAGACCCAGCAGCAGCCGGACCGCTGTCGTCTTGCCCGAGCCGGACTCGCCCACCAGCGCGTGCGCGGTGCCGGCCGGAACGGTGAACGACAAATCGCTGGCGGCCGTCAGCGTCTTGCCGTCGACAGTGAAGGTCTTTGTAACGGCACTGACCTCGATCTTCGGCGTGTCGCCTGCGCCAGTCTTGAGGGTTCGCAAGCGCGTGTCGCGCAGAGCGGCGTAACGATCAGGATTGAGCGCCGGAACGTCGGCGCGCAGCTTCCTCGCGTAGGCCGACGCCGGAGAGGAGAAGACTGCGGCAGTTCGGCCAGCCTCCTGAATAACGCCGTCCTTGAGCACCACGAGTGCGTTCGCCCGTTCGGCGGCGATCGCAAGATCGTGGGTGATGAGCAGCATGCTGATCTTGAGATCGTGCTGCAATCGCGCGAGTAGATCGAGGATGCGCTTCTGGATCGTGACGTCGAGCGCGGAGGTCGGTTCGTCCGCGATCAGCAATTCCGGCCGCGGAAGGATTGCGAGGCCAATCAGCACGCGCTGGAGCATGCCGCCGGAAAGTTGGTGCGGATAGGCGTCATAAGTACGTTGTGGATTGTCGAGACCGACCGCGGCGAAGGTCTCCAGGATGAGCTGCTTTCGGACCGCCCTATCGGGCTCGTCGAGCAGCGCGGCCGCCTCCTGCGCCTGAGCACCGATCGTTCGCACCGGGTTGAGTGCGTTGGCGGGGTCTTGCGGCACGAACCCGATGGCTCGTCCACGCAGCGGCCGGAAGCCGTGTTCGGAGATATCAAGCACCTCCTGGCCGTCGAACGCGACGCGGCCGGTGGCGCGCCCGTCGCTCGGGAGCAGCCGCAGCACCGCGCGGGCGATTGTCGACTTGCCGGAGCCGGACTCCCCGATGAGGGCGAGGCTCTCGCCGCGGCCGAGTTCAAACCCCACCTTGGTCACGACCTCGTGCGGCCCGTAGGAGACCGAGAGGCCATCGACCCGGAGCAGCGGAATCGGGCGCAGCGGCACTGGCGCGGTGAACTCGGTCCGCGTGAGTTTGTTGGTGGTCAGTCTGTCTTGTGCAGCCATCGGCTGATCCTGTTCACGGAGAGGACGGTCGCGATCGTGACGAAGGCGGGCGCGTACACCAGCCACGGCCATTTGAGGTAGTCTTTGCCGATCGAGATCAGCAGGCCCCAGTCGGAGGCGGGAGGGGGATCGCCGTAACCGAGGAAGGCGAGGCTGGCGATCACCAGGATCGACAGGCCGAATTGCAAGACCGCGAGCGGGAGCACCGAGCGCGATGCGTTCGGCAGCACGTGCCGCAGCAGAATGTGCCAGCGCGAGCCGCCCATCAGGAACGCCGCCTCGACGAAAACGGCCTGCCGGGTCTTGATCACTTCCGAACGCATCACCCGTGCGAACACGGCAACCGCCGACACGCCGGTCGCGATCGCAGCATTGGTGGTATCGAAGCCGATCGCGGTGACGACGATGACGGCCAGCAGGAAGTTCGGAATCGCCAGCAGTACGTCGACCAGGCGGGCGAGTACGATGTCGACCCAGCCGCCGAGGAAGCCTGCGAGCAGGCCGATGAAGCCGCCGGTGACGGCGGCGATGGCGACGGCGATGAGCGCACTCGTCACCGAGGACGCCGTTCCATAGACCACGCGGGTATAGAGATCGCGGCCGAGGTGATCGGTGCCGAACCAGTGCGCGGCGCTGGGGCTGAGCAGCTTCTCGGCGGGAACACCGACGACCGGGCTATGACTCGTGAACAAGCCTGGCGCCAGCGACCAGGCAATTATGATCGCGATGACCGCGAAGGCAAGCGCAACAGTCGACGGCAGCCGCAGCGCTGTCAGCCGGCTGATTGCCGTGCCCCGCGAGTCGGAGAAGGAGGCGAGGGTCATGATATCATCACCGCGGATGCGGTAGTGGCGCTGTCGTCGGCTGTGGTCGGGCGATACTTGCGATCCCCGGTCAGCTTCACGCGCGGGTCGAGCAGCGGGTAGACGAGGTCGGCGAGCAGATTGACGATCACGAACACCACCGCCGCCAGTGAGACGACCGCCTGTAGGACAGGCAAGTCCTGCGTGCTCACCGAACGCTGCACCAGGCTGCCGATGCCGGTGCGTCCGAACACCGTTTCGGTGATCAGCGAACCGCCGAGCAGTTCGCCGATGGCAAGTGCAATCACGGTAACGACCGGGAGCGAAGACGGCTTGAGCAAGTGCTTGGCAAAGAGGCGCATCTGCGTCAGGCCACGGCCGCGGGCAACGGCGGCGTATTCCTGCTCGGACTCCTTGTCGAGGTTTGCGATCAGCACCTCGGCGATCCGCGCGGAGACGGGGATTCCGAGCGCGACCGAGGCAAAGAGAGTGGCCCAAAAGCTGTTCGGTTCGATGACGCGGAACAGACCAAGCTGGAAGCCAAAGACGTGGATCAGGACCAGGCCGATGACGAAGTTCGGCACCGACAGAAACAGCGACGGGAAGCCGCGCAGCAGGCCTTGCCCCAATCGGTTCGGAAGAAATTGCGTGCCGTAGGCGATCGTCACCGCCAGCAGCAGCGCGATCGCGAAAGCCTCGGAGGCGAGGATGAGCGTCGACGGCAGAACCTCGGCGATCAGGGTTGCGACGGGGCGGTTGGACCGCATCGACAGACCGAGATCACCGGCGACGAAGTGGGACAGCGATGTCCAGAGCTGGACCGGGATCGGCCGGTCCAGACCCTGCGCCGCGACGATCGCCTTGATCTCGTCCTCGGAGAACCCGTTTTGGGGATCACGCAGGACGTTGGCAACGGGGTCGCCCGGTAGAATGCTGACGACGACAAAAGTAAAGACGTAAGCCAGCAGGATGACGACGAAGGCCTGCGCAAGGCGCTTCGCGGCATAGGCAAGGTAAGCGTTGCTCATGCCGGTTCCTTCGCGGTGTTGTTCGTTCGCACGGCGCCTCACTCGCCCTTCGTGGCGGTGTAATAGCTGGCATAGGCGATGCCGTTGTAGACTTCGCCCTTGAGCCTTGGGGACTGCACATAGATCCGCTGGACGATCTGCGTGCGCGGGATGAAGTAGCCCTGCTCGAGGACGTAGGTCTGCAACTCGTCGAGAAGCGGGTTGCGGATCTCGATCGAGCTGGCGCCGGCAATCTTGTCGCGGAGATCGTTGAGCTTCTTGTCGCTATCGCCGAGATTGAACCAGTTCTCGCCATTGTTGGCGTCGGTGAGGATGCTGGCGACCGTGCCGGCATCGATGAAGCTGCGCGTCACCTCATAGGCCGGCACCGCAGGTCCGCCGAACCGGACTTTCTCACCGAACGTCACGACGTCATAGGCGCGGATGGTGACCTTCCAGCCGATCTTGCCGAGTTGCTGGGCGATGAGCTCGTCGATCGCCTTCGCTGTTGCAAGGTAAGGATTGGAATAGAGCGTCAGTGTCAGCTGCTTGCCATCCTTGGCGCGGATGCCGCCGGGGCCCTTGATCCAGCCCGCTTCGTCGAGCAGCTTCTCCGCCTTGCCGGGATTGTAGGCCAGGAGGTCGCTGTGGTCGGTCGCACCGGGCACGTTGCTCTGGATGAAGGACGTCGCCAGCTTCCAGTCGGGCGTATAGATGGTGTCGACGATCTCCTTCCGGTCGATGGCGGCCTGGAGCGCCTGTCGTACCTTCACATCGTTATACGGCTCCAGCTTGGTGTTGACCGCGAGGCCGTTGACGAAGCCGAGATAGCGTGGGGTTGCGGTGGTGAAGCCGGCATTCTTGAGGGAATTCAATTCCTGCGGTGAGGGGCTGTAGGCGACATCGGCCTGGCCGGACTGCACGGCGGCGACGCGCAACGATGGTTCGGACACGATCTTGTAGGTGATCGAGTCGAGATAGGCCGGGCCGGTGTGGCCGACGGCTGGGGGACCCCAATTGTAGTCCTTGCGCTTGACCAGCTTGACGAAGTCGCCCTCCTTCCAGGACGCGACCACATACGGCCCGCCGCCGGATGTCTTGGCAAGGTCGGCCTGCTGGGCTGCGGGCTGCGCGAGTGTCCTCGGGGAGATGAGAATCGAGCCGTGATAGCCGAGCGTCGGAATGAAGCCGAGTGTCGGTGCCTTGAACAAGACCTTCACGGTGGTTGCATCGACCGCTTCGGCGCGCTCGTAGGTCTTCGGGAAGAGGCCAACCGGATTGATGCCTTCGTTCTTCCGCCCAGCGTACCAGATGTCGAGATTGGCGACGACGGCTGACGCGTCGAGCGGCGTGCCGTCGGAGAACGTCACGCCCTTCTTGAGGTGCAGGGTGAACTGGGTGGCGTCGCTGCTCTGTTCCCAGCTTTCAGCGATCCACGGACTGACCTTGCCGTCGGCATCGACATAGACGAGCTTGTCGGTCACGTGGCCCCAGATGTGGCCCTGGAAACTCGAGATGGAGCTGTTGTTTGGAATCCAGGTGCCGCCGAGTGAATCGATCAGGAAGGTGATGTCGCCGCCATTCGGCGGAGCGCCGGCACTTCGAGCCGGAGACAGGCCCGTCATTGCCGTCAAGGCGACGGCCGTCACCACGGAGGTTGCGGCCAACAGGCGACGCCGGGAGAGCAAGAACGAAGAGAAGCGAGCGGTCATGAATAGCCCCTGACGATTGGTGGTGTCGGTCGGAGAGCCCTCTCGTAGAGACGCTTCGATACGATCGACATCTCTGTCTAGGAAAAGCGAAACGAGCGGACCTTGCCATTCCAAATTTTGTCGGAGATGGACAACAAATGTCGCGGTGTCGGGGCAATGCGCGCGACATCCATTTTGTCATCAGCCCGAAAGGGCTCGATCGAGCTGGTCTTTTGACCAAACACTCAACGAGGATCGCACGTCAATTCGAGTACAGCGTTGCAAGAGTCCTCTTCAGGTTCGTTAACTCGCCTGGCGCAATCGCAAAGCCAACTTGAGCGTCGAACGAAACGCCCAACAAAACGTCCAACATAGAAAATTAGCCGAAGGCGCAACTAATTAGAATTGCTATCATAAATCGATCTAAAAATTTGGAACGAAGCGCTTCACCCGCTCCAGCCTTTTCAAAGACTTTCGCGTGCCGCTTGATGCGCTGTTGTATTCCCCGCACGGCTCTGGACTGGCCGAGTGCGAGCTCATCAAAAACCGAATATCTTGATTTGGAGAAGAGGTGCTGAACCCGGGTGGGGCGGACTCATCCACGGCGCAGCTACCGCGTCGCGTCGGTCTGTCGGATATTACAACATTAGCGCGATCCAAAGGGGAGATCGCGGCTCCGCAATCTTCCTCGGCGAATAGCCCACCGTTCATGGCTATGGCGGATGACACGATCAAGCGCGGCCCGCGAACCCAGTGTTTTCTCGGGCATGCAGGCGATGACTGCATTCCGGTCCTCGATGCCCTGCTCATCAACGATCCATGTCCGCAGTTCCTCACCGGCAAGCCGAGCGGCGATCCGGTCAGGTGTCGGATCAATGTCGTTGGACACCGTCACGTTCATCACTATCCGGCCGCCCGGTGCCAAGCGCGAGCGGATTGCGTCGCAGGTTGCGGCATCGAACTCATCCGTGAACCGAAATCCGGTCCACCGACGTCGACAGCAATTCCGTCGTAGTACGTGCGATCATCGAACACGAATTTCCGAAAGTCTGAGACGATGCAGGGCAATTCGTCCGGCAGGTCGAGAAACTTGTGTGCAACTACGAAGCTGATCGGGTTGTTGTCGACAATGGTCAACCTCTTCCCAAGACGCGACAGTGCTGTCGCAAGATTTCCGCCGCCGCAGCCCAGAACGAGAATATGTTCTGAGCGGGACAGTAGTTCGTCCATGAGCTTGACGTAGGTGAATACGCTTTCGCCATCGGGCGTTGCCTGACTCTGCCTCACGCCTTCTTCGAAGTACACGCGGGTTCCGTCCCAGGAATACTCAACAATTTCGATCTGCCCGTTCCTCCCTTGATAACGCCCCAGCAGTTTCACGGCCGACAACCATATTAAAAGTCGAACATCATAACACATGCACTAAACATCTATTATCATGTGATCTGCATTGCGCCAACCGTTTCGGGAATTGCACATAATGGTTTCCGTATCTTGCGAGAAGACCACGCTACATTGCGACGGCACCTCGGTTCGATCCAATGAATCAGATTTGGATATGATCTATTTTCCATCTAAACTGATGCTTGAACAATAATTCGGATAGTCTTAGATGTACCGGATGGAAATCTCACTGGAGACGGCCATTTCATGATTACGGCCAACCAACTCAGGGCAGCCCGTGCGCTGCTGAACATAGATCAGCGGCAGACTGCCGATCTTGCAGATCTTTCAGTCCCTACCATCCAGCGCATGGAGGCGAGCGATGACGTTATTCGCGGGAACGTCGATTCTCTGATGAAGCTGGTTTCTGCGTTGGAGAATGCGGGGATCGAATTGATCAATCCAGGTGTTACGAGTTCAGCCGGCGGTCGCGGCGTTCGCCTCAGGGAACATGTTACGAAGCCAAAGGCGAAGAACATGAAGCAGTCCAAGCCCTCGCTACCGCGGACTTTGGAGCGGACTCGATGAATGGAGTGATTCGCTGACAACGGATTTTCAGATCAAAGAACGCTCCAAGCGGACACGCAGGCGCTGGTGAGTGCCGACCACGGTATGGGCGTGGCAGCGTAGGGGCCGAACTGCCAGTTCATCACCACAGGGATAGCCGAAGTCGTCTCCCGGGCCTCAAGTGGACGTGGCGCTTTTTTGCGTTCGATCGAGCAGGGAAAGGAGTCCCTGCAAAATCGCAACAGGCGGTGGCGGACAGCCCGGAATATGAAGATCGACGGGAACGATTTGCGAGACCCCTCCGACCACCGCGTAGCTGCCGGCAAAACACCCGCCATCTCGTGCGCAGTCGCCGAGGGCAATGACCCATTTCGGGTCGGGGGTCGCATGATAGGTTCGCTCCAGTGCATCGCGCATGTTTTTGGTCACGGGCCCCGTGACCAAAAGAACGTCGGCGTGACGTGGCGAGGCGACGAAGCGAATACCAAAACGTTCGACGTCGTAATAAGCATTGTTCAGCGCATGGATCTCCAGCTCGCAACCATTGCATGACCCGGCATCTATTTCGCGGATCGAGAGGCTTCGGCCGAGGCGCCGCCGTGTGGCGCGCCGAATTGCAGCGGCGAGTTCCTCGACAGCTGTCTGGTCGAGGGCAGGAGCCTGCTCCGTGAGCGGCCTCTGGAAGAAACTTTGAAAGAGAAGTTTGCGCATCGTTTTCCCCTACAGATCCTGCCCGGAATAGGAGCAGTTGAACGATTTGTTGCAGAGGGGGAAGTCGGCGACGATGTTGTGTTCGATGGCGGCTTCGAGCAGCGGCCACTGAAACCATGATGGATCGCGAAGATAGCAGCGCTCGACCTGGCCGCCGTCGAGCCGGAGCCAGACCATGATATCGCCCCTGAAACCTTCGACCAACGCCATGCCCTCGCGCGGTCCCGCTTCGGCACTGAGTGGCGTGCGTAACGGGCCGTCGGGAAGGCGGTCCAGAATCTGGTTGGTCAGCAAAAGACTCTGCTCGACCTCCCGAATCCGAATCCAGACGCGGGCGTTCACGTCACCCTCCTCGAGCATCGGTACCTCGAAGCGCAGATCGTCATAGGGCGGATAGCCCGGAGCCCGACGGGCGTCGAACGTGCGCCCGGACGCGCGCCCGACATATCCTCCCGCACCATACTGTTCTGCCAGCGCGGCAGCGACGATGCCGGTACCGACCGTCCGATCCTGAAGCGACGCGGTGTTGTCGTAAAGTTCGATCAATTCGGGAAAGCGAACTTGGACATTAACGAGCGCCGCACGGATGGCTGATTGCCCCTTGGCGTCGAGATCGCGAGCCAATCCACCGGGAATGATGACGTCTCGCATCAGGCGGTGACCAAAGGCGCTGTTCGCAGCGCGCAGAAGGTCCTCGCGCAGCACGTTGCAGTGGGCCTGCATCAAGCCGAAGGACGCGTCATTGCAGATCGCGCCGATGTCGCCGAGATGGTTGGCGAGCCGTTCGAGTTCCGCAAGCAGCGCCCGCAGCCAGACAGCACGATTCGGCACGACAAGCTGCAGCGCAGCCTCGACGGCCCTTGAAAAGGCATAGGCATAGGCGACGGTGCTATCGCCCGATACGCGTCCGGCCAATTGAGCGGCGCGCTCGATCGGTGCGCCTCGCATGAGCCCTTCTATCCCCTTGTGGGTATATCCCAGCCGCTGCTCCAGCCGGACCACGGTTTCCCCGCTGGCGGAAAAGCGGAAATGTCCGGGCTCAATGATGCCTGCATGCACGGGCCCGACTGCAATCTGATGCACGCCATCGCCTTCCACCGGCAGGAAACGGTAGGGCGCGGTGATCGATAGCGCGTCGATGCGATCTCCAAGCGGGAACCGTATGCCCCAATGGTTGTGATCGAGCCAGCGTCGGGTGTCGGGCAAGCCTTCTGCGGATAAGCCGAATAGATCGTTGGCGGTACGCTCCAATCGAAGCGCCGGCGGGTGGTGCTTGCTGACCGAGGGATAAACGCGATTGGGGCAATCGACGCTGACGACCGCGATTTCCGTTGTGTCGCGGTCGATGATCGCCATGTGTGCTGTCGAAGGCTCACCCCAGAGGCCGAGCAGGCTCCAGCGCCCCTGTGCCAGCTCGTTGGCGGCAAACGCCCAAACGGAAGCATCGACCACGGTGCGTGGCCAAGGCATGTGCTGCCGGCTCGTGCGGCCTTCCAGCACCAGATCGATCAGCGACGGCATATCCCGTTCATCCCTCAATTATCCAAGAAGACGAGCCACGTGCTGGAACCAGACGACGAGCGGTGCGGGAAGATAGGTTCCTGCACACAGAACCAATGCGAGATGCGCGAGCATCGGTATGTAGGAGGCTTCCGCGGACGCCGTGCTGCCGCGAGGTTCGCCGAATGCGACGCTCGTCAGACGCAACGTCAACGCGCCAAAGGCAAGTAGAAGCCCGAACACCAGTGCGACCGCGAGCAGTGGCTGCCGTGCGAAGGTCGAACTCACGATGAGGAATTCGCTCATGAAGATGCCAAGCGGTGGCAATCCGGCGATTGCGACAACGCCCACCACCAAACCCCAGCCAAGCGCCGGATGGGTCACCGTCAAGCCCCGGATCCGGCTAATCCTCTGCGTGCCCTTGATCTGCGAGATATGGCCGACGGCGTAGAAGATCGCCGACTTGGTCAGGCTGTGCATTACCATGTGCAACAGCCCGGCAAAATTGGCAAGCGGGCCGCCCATTCCGAACGCAAAGACGATGATGCCCATGTGCTCGATCGAGGAGTAGGCGAACAGTCGTTTGATGTCCCGCCGGCGGTACAGCATGAATGCTGCGAAGATCAACGAGACGAGGCCCATTGTCACCATCAATGGGCCCGGAGCGATCGCGTGCGGATTGACGGCAAGCAATATCTTGAAGCGCAGCAGCGCATAAAGCGCGACGTTCAGGAGCAGGCCCGACAGCACGGCCGATATCGGGGTTGGACCCTCGGCGTGGGCGTCCGGCAACCACGCGTGCAGCGGCGCGAGGCCGACTTTGGTTCCGTAGCCAAGAAACAGGAAAATGAAAGCGACATTGAGAAGGGCTGGATCGAAGGCCGCTGCATTCTGGATCAACAGCGTCCATATCATGCCGTCCTGGCCCTCGCCTACGATCGGACGCGCCGCCATGTAGACGAGGATCGTGCCAAACAGCGCGAACGCAATTCCGACGCTGCCGAGGATGAAATACTTCCACGCCGCTTCCAGGGCCGCGTGCGTGCGATAGATGCCGACCATCAGCACCGTGGTGAGCGTCGCGATTTCCACCGCGACCCACATCAGGCCGATATTGTTCGACACGAAAGCCAGGTTCATGCCGAACATCATGGTCTGGTACATGGCGTGGTAGAAGCGCAGGTACACCGGTGTTAACCGGCCGGCTTCGAGTTCGTGGGCGATGTAGCTCGCGCTGAAGATGCTGGTCGTGAAGCCGACGAAAGTGTTGAGCACGATGAAGACGATATTGAGATCGTCGACCAGCACGTATGGTCCTGGCTGGGGGCGTTCGATAACAAACAGCGAGAGCGCCGAAACAAAGGTCAACATGCTGGCGACAACGTTCAACCGCGCTGTCAGTCTGTAGCCGGGCAGCACGGCAAGCAGCGCAGCCGAAAGGATCGGGATCAGCAGGACCGCCGCCACGGGATCTAGGGATGCCATGGTCATCTGCGCTCGCCCCGGTAATCGTCGAGGGCGGAGACGTCAACGGAATCGAAGCGCTCGCGGATCCGGAATAGGAAGATGCCGATGACGATGAAAGCGATCAGGATCGAGAAGGCGACGCTGATTTCGACGACCAGCGGCATCCCTTTGGCGCCGGTCGCCGCCAGCACCAGACCGTTCTCGAGCGACATGAATCCGACGACCTGACTGACGGCATTGCGTCGCGTCACCATGACCAGTAGTCCGAGAAGCACGACCGACAATGCGAATGCGAGATCTTCGCGGGCCAATGGATCGGCGTCGGCGGTTACCCGCAGCATCAGGACCATGGAGAGGGCGACCAATGCCATCCCGGCCAGCATGGTCAGGCCGATGCTCACGGCTGACTCGATGTCGCGATGAATGCCGAGCTGCTTGACGATACGGTGCAATGCCACCGGAATGACGATTGCCTTGAAGACGAGGGCGATGACCGCCGTGATGTAGAGATGAGGCGCGTCCTGGATGTAGGCCTGCCAGGCGACGGAAAGTGCAAGTACCACGGCGTGGAGCGCAAAGACGTTGAGCAGCGAATAAAGTCTGTCCTGGTACAGCATCATGAAGCTGATCAGGACGAGGCCGCCGGCAAGCGTATGCGAGATGTCGAAGGCGAGGCTGTGCATCTGCATCAGAAACTCTTCGACACGAATAGGAGGAGCGTACCGAGCAAGCCCAGCATGAGCGCGGCCCCAAGAAATTGCGGAATACGGAAGACCCTCATTTTGGCGGTGGCGGTCTCGAACAGCGCAAGGAAAAAGCCGGCGGCCGCCAGTTTGACGACGTAGGCGCCGGCACCGACGGCGTAGGCCAAGGGGCCAGTGCCGAACAGCGCGATCTTCCAGGGCAAGAACACGCAAGCGATCAGCGAGATGTAGAGCAAGAGCTTGAGAAACGCGCCGAATTCGATCATGGCGAGATGGCGGCCGGAATATTCGAGCACCATTGCCTCATGCACCATGGTGAGCTCCAGGTGAGTGGTAGGATTGTCGACCGGGATGCGCGCGTTTTCGGCCAGCGCCACCATGATGAGTGCGATGACCGCCATTCCAAGTGAGACCCGCAGTCCGACGTAGGACGAGGCCATGAAATTGGCGACGGTCGAAAGTTGGGTCGAGCCGGCAACCAGCGCAATGCAAAAGAAAACCAGCAGCATGGCGGGCTCAGCGAGGGCAGCAATCATCACCTCGCGGCTGGAGCCGATGCCGCCAAAGCTGGTGCCTACGTCCATTCCGGCAAGAGCCAGAAAGAAGCGCGCGCTTCCGAGCAGCGCAACGATGGCGATCAGGTCGGCCGTCCAGTTGAACAACAGGCCGGTCGCAAAGGTCGGCACCAAAGCGGCGGCAACCCAGATCGCGGCAAAGGTCACATAGGGTGTCACGCGGAACAGCCACGAGGTGTTCTCAGCCAGCACCACCTCCTTGCGAAGCAGGCGTAGCAGATCGCGATAGGGCTGAAAGACCGAGGCACCCTGGCGGCGCACCAGCCTTGCCTTGATCTTGCGCACGAAGCCGGTAAGGAGCGGCGCAAGCAGCAGCACCAGCAACATCTGCACACCCTGCACGATGATGTCCGAGATCACGACCATATCGCAAGCACCAGAAGCAGGGTGACGAGGGTTGCAAAGACGAGACTGAGATATCGCCGGATGGTCAGGAATTGCAGGCGGTTGAGCCGGTCGGAAGAAAAGCCGACCGCCCCCACGATCGGTAGATAAACCCCCTCCCAGACCAGATCGTGCAATTCGATCCTGAGCCGTGCCGGCCTGACATCTCCGGGTGCGGGCATATCGACATGGTCGCGGGCGCGGAACACGAGTGTGCCGAAAACGCGGCGGATCGGCTGCGCGAAGCTTTCAGCCGAATACTGGGCTGCAGGAGTGGGATCGGAAAAACCGCAACCCCAGGCAGGCCCCCGCCGCAGCGCATGCGAGGCGAAGCGATGGATCACGAAGACGGAAAGGGAAGCCGATACCGTGATGAATATCATCACCAGCAATCCGTTGTATGAACTGCGGCTCTCTGCAATCGGTGCGATTGAAAGCCAGGGTTCATTGGCCTGGATCGGCATTCGGCCACCCAGGATATCGATCGTGATCGGCGCAAGCGCATCGATCACCAGCCCCGGCAGGATGCCAGCGAGCAGGCAAAGTGCGGCAAGGATAAACATAGCTGACAACGAGTAGCGATCGACCTCGTGGGCGGCTTCTGCTGCCGTACTGCGCGGCCGCCCGAGAAATGTCACGCCGAACGCCTTGACGAAGCATGCCGCGGCCAACGCAGCCGCCAGGGCCAATAGTGCGCCGACCGCCGGCACCATGATCTTTAGTGCCCATTGCGGCAACTCCGGGCTTTGCAGCACGGCCTGGAACATCAACCATTCCGAAACGAAACCGTTGAAAGGCGGCAGAGCCGAGATCGCGACGCAGCCAACAAGAACGACGAAGCTGGTGAATGGCATGCGATGGATGAGACCACCGAGCTTGTCCATGTCCCGCTCGCCGGTCGCAGTCAGGACGGCGCCGGCTCCAAAAAACAGCAGGCTCTTGAAGAAGGAGTGGTTGAGTACGTGAAACAGCGCGGCGGTGAAGGCCAGCGCTGCCGCCAGCTTCTGCCCATTGGCCTGAAAGGCCAGGGCAAGGCCGAGGCCCGCAAAAATGACGCCAATATTCTCAATTGTGCTATAGGCCAGCAGGCGCTTCAGATCCTTTTCCATCAAGGCGTAGAGAATCCCCATGACGGCGGTGATGCCGCCGAGGAAAAGCACGACGACGCTCGCCGGCCAGATTGGCTGCCCCAGCAGATCGAATGTGACGCGAATGAAGCCGTAGATCGCCACCTTGGTCATGACGCCGCTCATCAGCGCTGAAACGTGACTTGGCGCTGCGGGATGTGCGAGCGGCAGCCAGACGTGCAACGGCACAAGGCCAGCCTTTGAGCCTGCTCCGAGCAGCATCAGGATCAATACCAGCGTGGCCACGTAAGGCGTGTGGCGGGCCGCGCGAATGGCCGCAAATCCGTAGTCTCCAGTCGGTCCTGCCAACAGACCGAAGGCCAATAGCAACGCCAGCGTACCGAAGCTCGCCATGACCAGATAGACGTAACCTGCCTTCGCATTGCCTGGCTCGCGGTGATGCGCCATGACCAGCGCCCATGACGCCAGCGACATAAACTCCCAACAGAGCAGATAGGAAAACGCATCGTCCGCCAGCACCACAAGGTTCATGCCGGCCAGAAAGGCAGGAAAGAAAGGCAGCACGCGATGCGGCGCTGGATCATGGTGCCCATAGCCCAGACCATAAAGGCTTGCTGACGCCCCACCCAGATTGACCACAACGAGAAAAAACGACGCCAGCGCATCCAGGCGGAAATGGGCGCCAAGCCACGGTAGCCCGACCGGCAAGACCAGGCCGGAGGCATTCGGGGCCTCGCCGACCAGAAAGCGGATCGATCCGAACAATGCGACAAGGGAAACTGCCGTGGTGGCGCGGTAGATGATTGTCGTGGAGGTCTTTGCGCGACTGAGCATGATCGCGAGCACGGCGATCCCCAACAATCCCGCGGCGCATGACATTTGCAGAACGAGGGAAGACATCAGGCAGAGCCCCTCGTTCCGTTCGATGATTCTTGTTCGGACTGATTGTGCGGGTAGGTTTTTGCCGAACCCGAATTCATCTTCAGTCGCACCCCGCGTCCTTGAGAGTCGCTGACGGCGCCTTCGTCGATCATCTCGATCCCGGCTTCGTCGAATGCAGCGATCAGCTTGACCAGCGAGCCGACATTGCCTCGAACTATCGTTTCGCTCGCTTCCATTCGCTGGATTGTTGGGACCGACAATCCGGAGAGTTCGGCAAGTCGGCGCTGATCGACGCCGAGAAGCAGCCTGGCAGCCCGCAGTTGAGCTGCCGTGATCATCGATATCTGCTTCAACGTCGGGATTCCAGCCAATGTTAAATCATTCTTGTATCCTAACTAATGAGGTAATTTTGTCAAGAAATGATATCTAGGATATCTATTCTAAGGGATCCATTTCGGGCGCAGGCATACGCGCTTGCAGGGGCCCAGGCATAACGATTACCGCGCAGCAGCCGCTCCAAATCTGACGTCGCAGTTTTTGTGGAACGGCGCCTCAGCGATACTGCTGGTCCAACCCTCTTTCGCAAACTTCGCGGCGCTCCACCGAGTCGACGGAGGTGCGAACTCCGACCGCACCGCGCTGACAGCGGGGAGCTAAAGCCTTCCGCAGGAACCTTCGCGGCAAGCACGAGTTGGCGGGTCGAGTGGACGAAATGTCACGAGGCCAACCGTGCAAGAAGCTGTGCGCCTGCGCTCCACCGCGCAAATCGCCGGCCATCCAATTCATCCGATGCTGGTGCCGGTTCCGATCGCGTGCTTCGTCGGCGCGCTGCTGACCGACATTGCCTATGTCGTCACCGCCGAGATCATGTGGGCGGATTTTTCGGCCTGGCTCTTGATCGTCGGCGTCATCTTCGGCGTGCTGGCGGCCATCGCAGGCCTGACCGATTTTCTCGGCAACCATCTGGTGCGGGCGCAGACGCCGGCGTGGCCGCATCTGATCGGAAACGGGCTGGCGCTGATCCTGGCGATCGTCAATGTGTTGATCCACGCGCGCGACGCCTGGACCTCGGTGTGGCCGACGGGGCTCATTCTTTCGGTGATCACTGTGCTGATCCTCCCCATCACCGGCTGGCTCGGCTGGGCCATGGTGTATCGCCACGGCGTGGGAGTTGCGCCATGAGATCGATGCTTGCCCGCGCGCTGCTGTGCTCTTCGCTGCTGTGTCTCGCCGGCTGCGATGACGGCAGCGGCGATCCCAAGGCGCAAGTCGGCCCCAACCCGACGCTGCCGGAGCTCCGGCAATTTCTGCTGCCGCCGATCCACATCGCGCGCATTGTCGGCTGGAAGAAGGACGAGACGCCGACGGTCGCGCAGGGCCTGCAGGCCAAGGCATTCGCAACGGGCTTGCAGCATCCGCGTTCCCTCTACGTGCTTCCCAATGGCGACGTGCTGGTGGTGGAATCCAAGGCGCCGAAGGGCGCACCGATCAAGCGGCCCAAGGAAATCGTCATGGGCTTCGTCGAATCCTGGGCGACATCCGGCGGCGATAGCGGTCCGAGCAACCGCATCACGCTGCTCCGCGACAGCAATGGCGACGGCGTGCCGGAGACGCAGAGCGTGTTCCTCGACCATCTCAACTCGCCGTTCGGCGTCGCGCTGGTCGGCAACGATCTCTATGTCGCCAACACCGACGCGATCGTCAGATATCCCTACACCGAAGGCGACACCAAGATCACCGCGCCCGGCACGGTGCTGACGCCGCTGCCGGGCGGGCCGATCAACCATCACTGGACCAAGAGCCTGGTGGCAAGCCCCGATGGATCGAAGCTCTATGCCGGCGTCGGCTCCAACAGCAACATCACCGAGAACGGCATGGAGGCCGAGCACAATCGCGCCGCGATCCTCGAGGTCGATCGTGCCAGTGGCCGCTGGCGTATCTTTGCAAGCGGCTTGCGCAATCCAAACGGCCTGAGCTTCGAGCCGCAGACCGGGGCGCTGTGGACGGTGGTGAACGAGCGCGACGAACTCGGCCCCGATCTCGTGCCCGATTACATGACCTCGGTGAAGGACGGCGGCTTCTATGGCTGGCCCTACAGCTATTACGGCCAGCACGTCGATCCCCGCGTCAAGCCGGAGCGGCCGGATCTCGTCGCCAAGGCGATCGTGCCGGACTACGCGCTGAGCTCGCATGTCGCGCCGCTCGGGCTCGCCTTCAACACCAGCAACAGCCTGCCGAGCGCCTATCGTGGCGGCGCCTTCGTCGGCGAGCACGGCAGTTGGAACAGGCAGGTCCTGAACGGCTACAAGGTCGTGTTCGTGCCGTTCAGCGACGGCAAGCCGAGCGGACCGGCGCAGGACGTCGTCACCGGCTTCTTGAACAGCGACAATCAGGCGCGCGGCCGCCCCGTCGGCGTCGCCATCGACAAGACCGGCGCGCTGCTGGTCGCCGACGACAGCGGCAACACGGTGTGGCGGGTCACCGCAACGCATCCGCAGGTCACGCAACGATAGACCTTGAGAACGGGAGGAGTTGGACAATGGGCCTTGCTCAATACGCAATCGTGCCGGTGCAGGACGAATGGGGCGTGCTGCACGACGGCAACATCAACGGAAAATACGCCACCAAGGAATCGGCATTCGAATCGGCGGTGGCTGCGGCCTCGCTGGCGCTGCGCCAGGGACATGAAGTCCATGTCAGCGTGCCCGGGCGCGAGCCGGGTGAGACTGCACTCGGGAGCTAGCTCAGCCGGAAAGACGAATGCTTCGACCATTGCTCCTTGTGTTGCCTTCGTAGAGCCGACCTGCGGCTGGCGCCGCGGTGCTATTCGGAACCGACGTTTCCTGATCGCGGCGGGTGCGGGTAAGACATTCCGCACAGGCGTGATCCGCGCCTGCCGGGTGGGTGACGATTGGAATGCGGTTCCTGAAATCTGACAGCAGGCTCATCGGCGTCCTGCTGGTGCTGGCGATCACCCAACTGGTCGGGTGGGGCACGATCGGGCTTCCCGCCATCGTCGGGCGCGAGATCGCGGCCGATCTCGGCATGAGCCTGCCGGCGGTGTTCGCCGGCACCTCGGTTCTCTATATTGCGATGGGGCTGTGCGCCCCTTGGCTGGCCAGGGTCTTTGCGCGGCATGGCGCGCGAAAGGTCATGATGACCGGCACGGTTCTGGCGGTACCCGGCTTCGTTCTGCTGTCCCTGGCGCGCGAGCCGGTGCTTTATTTCGCCACCTGGATCATCCTCGGCATGGCCGGCAGCGCCACGCTCTCGACCGGCGCCTACATCATGCTGAACGAGGTCGCCGGGCGGCAGGCCAAGAACGCCATCGGCGCGCTGATGCTGGTGACGGGGCTGTCGAGCAGCATCTTCTGGCCGGCCACGTCGTTCCTGAGCGCTCACCTCGGCTGGCGCTGGACCTGCCTCGTCTACGCGGCCATGCTGATCCTCGTCTCCGTTCCGCTCTATGCATTCGCCGCTCCGCGCCGCAGCGTCGCCAAGGGTGAGGGCGGTACGGCGGTCAAGCCTGCGGATGCGCCTGCGATCCCCCGAAGCACGTTCGGCCTCGTCGTCGCCGCCATCACGCTCAATGCTTTCGTCAATTTCGGCCTAGGCGCCATCATGATCGAGCTGCTCCGGGCAGAGGGGCTGGCGCCGGCGCAGGCGCTCGCGTTCGGCTCGATGCTCGGCGTGATCCAGGTCAGCGCTCGTGGGCTCGACTTCCTCGGCGCCGGGCGATGGGACGGAATCACCACGGGCCTGGTCGCAGGGACGGCGCTGCCGGTCGCCATGTTGCTCCTGATGATGAGCGAGGGGGCGACCTGGGCGGTCGCCGTCTTCATCCTGCTCTATGGCGCCGGCAGCGGCGCGATGGCGGTGGCGCGGGCAACGATCCCGCTGGTCTTCTACGACCAGGCCGCGTTCACCAGGGCAATGTCGATGATCGCGCTGCCGCTCAATCTGGCCTCCGCGCTTTCTCCGCCCCTGCTTGTCGGCCTGCTCACCCAGTTCGGCAGCCGCGGTGCGCTCAGTCTCACCTTTGTCTGCTCTTGTGCAACCGTGCTGATCCTGGTCCTGCTCCGCCGCAGGCGGCCACAGATGGCTGCGGCCGGCGCGGTGTGATATTCGCGTCGCGGAATTCACCACCGTGCGGCCCGGCGGGCGGATGGCCGTATGCCCGAAGTGCAGTGCTCAGCGCCCCAAAATAGTGTATCCGCAGGAAGCGCAGGTCCGCTTCGAGCCGCCGCGCCAAGACCCAGTTCCCGGAGGAAATCGACATGTCGGCCCTGCCGCTTTCAGGCATCAAGATCCTTGACCTCACGCGCGTGCTCGCGGGACCTTTGTCGGCCCAGATGCTGGGCGATCTCGGTGCGGAGGTGATCAAGATCGAGCGGCCCGGCACCGGCGACGACGCGCGCGCGTTCGGCCCGCCATACCTGACCGATCCCGAGGGCAAGGCGAACAACAACAACTCGTTCTATCTCTGCGCCAACCGCAACAAGAAGTCGGTCACCGTCAATATCGCCAAGCCCGAGGGGCAGGCGATCATCCGCGAGCTTGCCAAAGACGTCGACGTCTTCATGGAGAACTACAAGGTCGGCGATCTCAAGCGCTACGGGCTCGATTACGAGACGATCAAGGCGGTCAATCCCGGCATCATCTATTGTTCGGTTACCGGCTTCGGCCAGACCGGCCCCTACGCGCCGCGCGCTGGCTATGACGCCATCCTGCAGGCGATGGGCGGCCTGATGAGCGTCACCGGCCATATGGACGGCGAGCCGGGCGAGGGCCCCATGAAAGTCGGTCCCTCCATCGTCGACTACATGACCGGCATGAATACCTCGATCGGGATTCTCTCGGCGCTTTACCATCGCGACGCCAATGATGGTGTCGGACAGCATCTCGACGTCTGCCTGCTCGACACCGTGATCGCCTCGCTCAGCCACTGGCTCCAGATCTACCTCGTCAACGGCACAACCCCGCCGCGGCGCGGCACCTGGGGCAATGGCGGCATGCCGGCCGGCGTGTTCCGCTGCACCGACGGCGAGCTGATGCTGGTGGTCGGCAATGACGGCCAGTTCCAGCGCACCTGCGCGGTGCTTGGGGAGCCCGAGCTTGCCAATGACAAGCGCTTCCTCAAGAACAACGACCGCGTCGTGCACGGCAGGGAAATCATGGCGATCTTCGCCGGCCTGTTCTTGAAAAAGCCGGTGGCCTACTGGCTCGATGAGCTCGAGAAGGCCGGGGTGCCCTCAGGTCCCATCAACGATTTCTCGCAGGTGTTTTCCGATCCGCACGTGCAGGAGCGCGGCATGCGGGTGAAGACGAAGCACAAGTTCGATCCGGAGCTGTCGCTGATCCGCAACGCGCTGACCTTCTCGGAGACGCCGATCGAGACCTACCGCGCTCCGCCGCTGCTCGGGGAGCACACCCAGGAGGTGCTCGGTGGTAAACTCGGCTATGATGCCGGTAAGATCGAGACGCTGAAGCAGCAGGGCGTGATCTGACGCTTCTTGCTTCGCCTCTCGGGCGGGCCGAATTCGCGATGCTGGCGCAGGCCTTTTTGCTCGGCGGCCATGTCCGCGTCGGCATGGAGGACAATCTTTATATGTCCAAGAGCGTATTGTTATATGTCCAAGAGCGTGTTGGCGACGACCAATGCGGAACCCGTCGCGCATGCCGTGGGGCTCCTCAAGAGCCCCGGTGCCATCGTCGCGACCGCAGAGGACGCGCAATACTCGGGCTTGCCTGAAGCTTGCCCGCAATCCCCAAGTGAATCCGGTCCGTAGTCGACCCGGCTTCCACTTTTCGCCCGACTCTGATCCCATCTTGAGCATCCGGTGCATTAGCGTTCGGGGGAAGAAACAAATGTCCTACACGATCGGGTTTCAGTCCAGGAACCAGACGGCGGTCCTGGCGACCGAGGCGGCAACGGCCAACCAAGCTGTCGCGATCGTTGCCGCGCTGCGGCAAAGTTCCGACGAAATAAAGTTCATCCGCTCGCCGCAGGAAGGCGAGATGGGCATCGAGATGCTGCTGCTGCTCGCCAAGGAAGAGGCCGAGGAGATGCCACAGCACGCCTAGCCGCTCTCGCGGACACTTTGATCAGAAGCGAAGCATGCCAGCTGCAAGATGATGTAGTCAGGCGGTTATCCGACCTCGCCCCGCTTGCGGGGAGAGGTCGGAATGCGCGCGTAGCGCGGATTCCGGGTGAGGGGGACTCTCCGCAAGTCCAACTTTCATCGTCGTTGTGGAAGCAGCCCCCAACTATCGCCCCGTAAGAACGGGGAGATGGAGCGCAGCGCACTAGCGTGCGTCTCTCGCCAGCGCGCGCGCCGGCGCCTTCGTCTCCACTCGTCCCGCCGTCAGAGCCATCGTTGCGACGCTGACCACGCGGGCGACGACGTCCTCGACGTCGTCAAGATCGCATTTGCCTTCCGACAGTTTCGTCAGCCGCTCGCTCTCGCGGATGGTGTGATGCGCCATCGCAAGTGCGAAATTGAGGCCCCAGTAGATATCGACGTCGCTGCGGTCTGGCAGCGAGCGGCGCATCGCGCCGACGAATTTCCGCAGATGGTCGATCTCGCGGTTCTTGATGCGGCGGATCGGCGGCACGGACTCGATCGAGGCGCGGATCATGAAGCGCGCCGCGGTCGAGCGCTGGTTCTGCGGGCCCAGGCAGCCGCGCAAGGTCGGGCCGACCAGGGCGCGCAAGATCACCTCGATCGGCGCGCGGCCGCCGCCTCGCTCTTCGGCCGTTTTCAATTCGTGCAGGCGCTCGCGGTTGGTCGCAATCGAGCGGGTGACGAACAGTTCCGCGATCAACTCGTCCTTCGAGCCGAAATGATAGTTCACCGCAGCCAGGTTGACATTGGCTTCCGCGACGATGTCGCGCAGCGTCACGTCGCCGAAACCGCGATCGGCATAGAGCCGCTCGGCGGCGGCGAGAATGGCAGACCTCGTATGATCGCTGGCCATGGATGCCCTCAGGGGAGGGGAGTTGCAATTCAAACAGTTGTATGAAACTATCGTTTGAAGACCGGGAAAAGTCAATCCGCAACAGAGAACCCAGCGCAACTGCGACCAGGTTTCTCGGCAAGCCGCAGGCGATGCATTCGCGCTTGCGGACCAGCGCAGGCGGGAGGACAGTCCGGCACAAAAGCGGTTTGCAAAACAGAGAGACGAGGAGCGTCCCATGGATTTCGATCTGTCGCCCAAGCAGAAGGAATGGCTCGACCGCGTGCAGTCCTTCATGACCAAGCACGTGCGCCCTGCGGTGCCGATCTACAACGAGCAGGACAAGAGCGGCGATCGCTGGAAGGTGATCCCAGTCCTGGAAGACCTCAAGAAGAAGGCGAAGGCCGAAGGCCTCTGGAACATGTTCATGCCGCCAAACGAGCATGAGGACGACGAATTCCGCGGCGCGGGCCTGACCAATCTCGAATATGCGCTGCTCTCGGAGCAGATGGGCCACATCTCCTGGGCTTCGGAAGTCTTCAACTGTTCCGCGCCAGACACCGGCAATATGGAAGTGTTCATGCGCTACGGCTCCAAGGAGCAGAAGCGCAAATGGCTGCGTCCGCTGATGGATGGCGAGATCCGCTCCGCCTTCCTGATGACGGAACCGGCGGTGGCGTCGTCGGATGCGACCAACATCGAGACCAGCATCGAGAAGGACGGCGATCACTACGTCATCAACGGCCGCAAATGGTGGTCATCCGGCGTCGGCGATCCCCGCTGCAAGATCGCGATCCTGATGGGCAAGACCGACTTCAAGGCGGCCAAGCATCAGCAGCAGTCGCAGATCCTGGTTCCGCTCGACACCCCCGGCATCAAGGTCGAGAAGATGCTGCCCGTGTTCGGCTTCGACGATGCGCCGCATGGTCACGCTCAGGTGCTGCTCGAGAACGTGCGGGTGCCGAAAGAGAACATCCTGCTCGGGGAGGGTCGCGGCTTCGAGATCGCGCAGGGCCGCCTCGGTCCGGGCCGCATCCATCACTGCATGCGCACCATCGGCAAGGCCGAGGAGGCGCTGGAGAAGATGGTGAAGCGGCTGATGTCGCGCACCGCGTTCGGCAAGAAGATCGTGGAGCATTCGGTGTGGGAGCAGCGCATCGGCGAGGCCCGCACCAACATCGAGATGACGCGTCTGCTCTGCCTCAAGGCCGCCGACATGATGGACAAGGTCGGCAACAAGACCGCGCAAGCCGAGATCGCCATGATCAAGGTCGCAGCGCCCAACATGGCGCTGAAGATCATCGACGAGGCGATCCAGGCCTTTGGCGGCGCCGGCGTCTCGGACGAGGCCGGCCTTGCCAAGGACTATGCCGGCATCCGCACGCTGCGTCTCGCTGACGGTCCGGACGAGGTGCACAATCGCGCCATTGCCAGACTTGAAGTTCGGAAGTATGCAAATTCTCCCAATCGTTAAGAGGGAGAGCCTGCTGGCGCTCCCGACTTAAGAAACGACAGGGCATGATCCGCGACCGGCGACCGCTTGACGCAAATGCGTCAGCGGTGACCGGCTCGGATCATGCTTCGACTGAAGAGGGAGCGTCATCGTGGCTGACGGCGTCAGGAAAGACGAAGAGTTCTCGGGCACCAAGCCGGTCGAGGAGCGTCATCGCTTCGACGAGCTGCGGCTCGAAGCCTGGATGCGTGATCACGTCGAAGGCTATGAAGGGCCGCTGGTCGTGCTCCAGTTCAGGGGCGGCCAGTCCAATCCGACCTACCGGCTCAATACGCCGAAGCGCTCCTATGTGATGCGCCGAAAACCGTTCGGCAAATTGCTGCCGTCGGCGCACGCGGTCGATCGCGAATACCGCGTGATCGCAGCGCTCGGCAAGCAGGGTTTTCCGGTCGCGCACGCCTATGCGCTGTGCCAGGACGACAGCGTCATCGGTGCCGCCTTCTACATCATGTCGATGGAGGAGGGCCGGGTGTTCTGGGATCCGTCGCTGCCGAGCCAGACACCGGAGGATCGCCGCAAGATATTCACCAGCAAGATTGAGACGCTCGCCAGGCTGCACCTGTTCGATCCCGTCGCGATTGGCCTTGGCGATTTCGGCAAGCCCGGCAATTACTTCGCGCGCCAGATCGACCGCTGGACCAAGCAGTACCGGGCCTCCGAGACCCAGCACATTCCGGAGTTCGAGAAGGTCGCCGAATGGCTGCCGAGGACGGTGCCGGAGCAGGCGCGGGTCTCGATCGTCCATGGGGACTATCGCCTCGACAACATGATTTTCCACGCAACGGAACCGCGCGTGCAGGCCGTGCTGGACTGGGAGCTGTCGACCCTCGGCGATCCCATGGCCGACTTCACCTATCTGTTGATGCAGTGGGTGATGCCGGGATTGCAGGGCGTCGATCTCAAGGCGCTCAACATCCCCAGCGTCGAAGAGGCCGCGCAGATCTATTGCAACGTCACCAAGATGAGCGTGCCGGACCTCAACTGGTACTTCTCCTACAATCTGTTCCGCCTAGCCGGCATCACGCAAGGAATTGCCGGCCGCATCCGCGATGGCACCGCCGCCAACGCCAAGGCCCTCGAATCCGCCAAGCGCACCGTGCCGCTGTCGAAGGCGTCATGGGAGTACGCGCAGAAGGCGGGAGCCGTTTAGGAGATGCGAAGGCGCGGCCGATCAGACCGCGCTTATTGCTTTTGTTGCGCCCGGTTTACCTGCACACTCCGCGTCATTTCCCGCGAAAGCGGGCAATCCAGTATTCCAGGCAGGCGGGGATACGGAGAAGCTGCGGCGTACTGGATGCCCCGGCCAGGCCGGGGCATGACAGCGATGCTGCTCTGACGTGAGTGCAAAAAGGGCTCCGTGCATGATCGACCACACCACCCTCATCACCTACATCTTCATCGTGCTCGGCTTCGTCTTCATTCCCGGCCCGGCCACGCTTCTTACCATGGCGCGCGCCGCAAGCTCCGGAACGAAAGCCGGCATCGCGACAGGCGCGGGGATTGCTGCGGGAGACATCGTCCATACCACCATGGCGATCGTCGGCCTCTCGGCGATCATCGCCACGTCCGCGCTGCTGTTCAGCATCATCAAATACGCGGGCGCAGCGTTTCTCATCTATCTCGGCATTCGCGCAATACTCGACAAGGCGCCGATCGAGATGGCCGCTCGCACGCCGTCGATCAGCGCTGCCCGCGCATTTCGGCAAGCCGTGCTGACCGAGGTGCTCAATCCGAAGACTGCGCTGTTCTTTCTCGCTTTGCTGCCGCAATTCGTCCGGCCGGAGAACGGCTCGACCGTGCTTCAGCTCGCTGTCTTCGGTATTGTCTTTGTGCTGCTTGGCCTGGTCAGCACGGTCGTCTTCGCCGTCAGCGCCGGCCGCCTCGGCAATCTTCTCCGCCGTCACTCCGCTATCGCTAAATGGCAAGGCAAAGTGGTCGGGACCATCTATTGCGCAATCGGCGCGCGGCTGGCATTGCAGGAGCGTTGAGGCAAGCGATGCGGCCGCAGCCCGGGCAAGCGAAGCGATATCCGGGGACGGCGGTCCCGCATGTCGCTTCGCTATCCAGACTATCTCCGCGGCGGCATCCTGGATTGCTTCGTCGCAAGAGCTCCTCGCAATGACGAGGAGGCACTCTACCCCTTCGCGCAATGCGCGATCAGCTTCTCGACGAAGCCCGCGCATTTCAACAGCTCCGACATCTCCACGAATTCGTCCGGCGTATGCGCCTGCGCGATCCCACCGGGGCCGATCACGACCGACGGCACGCCGGCCATGCTGACGAACAGGCCGGCCTCGGTGCCGAAGGCGACCTTGGCATGGTCGTTGCGGCCCGCGAGGCTTTTTGCGAGCGTGACGATCGCTGCGTCGGCGCCGGTGTCGAGCGCGGGGTAGTCGAGGATCTCCTCGAACGCGATGCCGCACTCGGGATTTTTCGCCTTCATCGCGGGCTCGATCTCGGCCTTGGCCCAGGCGATGATCGTGTCGGTCACCTGCTTGGACTCGGTGATGCCGATGCCGCGGCATTCGAACTCGACGGTGCACTGGTCCGGCACGATGTTGAGCGCGGCGCCGCCATGCACGATGCTGGTGAGCAGAGTGGTGTGGGGGACGTCGTAGAGCTCGTCACGCGCGCCTTCGCTCGCAAGAAGCACGGCACGGCGGCGGATCTCGGTAATGAGCTCGGCGGCATATTCGATGGCGTTGACGCCGTCGGGCGCGATCGAGGAATGGCGGGCGAGCCCCTTGAACGTCGCACGCACGCCGTGCTTGCCCTTGTGGCCAATGATGACTTGCATTTGCGTCGGTTCGCCGACGAAGCAGCCGAGCGGCTTGATCCGTTTCTTGGCGACCTCGCCGAGCATCGGCCGCACGCCGACGCAGCCGATCTCCTCGTCGTAGGAGATCGCGAGATGAATCGGCGTCTTGAGTTTGGCTTCCAGCATCTCCGGCACCATCGCAAGGCACACCGCGACAAAGCCTTTCATGTCGGTGGTGCCGCGGCCGTAGAGCTTGCCGTCACGCTCGATCAGCTTGAACGGATCGTGGGTCCAGTGCTGGCCCACGACGGGCACCACGTCGGTGTGACCCGACAGCACCAGGCCGGGCTGGTCTTCCGGCCCGATCGTGACCCACAGCGACGCCTTCTGTCCGGTCTCGTCGACGATGCGCTGGCTCTTGACGCCGAGCGAGGCGAGATAGTCTTCGATATGAGTGATCAGGGGCAGGTTGGAGCGATCGCTGACGGTGTCGAAAGCGACGAGGTCGGCGAGCAGTTTGCGGATACAGTCGGGTCTTGAGTCCAGCATTTTCACGTTCTTGTTAGGGAGGAGGCTGAGGTGCCTGCACGAACCATACCAATATTGCGGCCAGTCGGGCAAATGAAGCCGCAGATGTCATTCCGGGGCGATGCGCAGCATTGAGCCCCGGAATCCATCGGGCGGCATCACGCGCGGTGAAATGGATTCCGGGTTCGCGACTTCGTCGCGCCCGGAATGACGCGGGAGGGCGACAAGGCTTTACGTTGCCCGTCGGGCGAAACGCGCCGCGAGGATGCGAAGCTGTGTCTGCGTTCTGAAATGCGAATTGAAGGAGCGATGTCCTTCCCCGCACACTCCGTCATTGCGAGCGCAGCGAAGCAATCCAGAATCGTTCCGCGGAGGGATTCTGGATTGCTTCGTCGCAAGGGCTCCTCGCAATGACGGTGTTGATGCAGGCGCGCGCGAAAACTCCACCCGGACGCAGCGCCGCAACGCTAACGCGTTGCAGCGCGTCCGGGACACGAGAGAGCCCGTGCTAAACCGGCTTGCCTGCATACGGCATCGACGCCGTCAGCCCGCCGTCCACCGGGAACGCCTGTCCGTTGACGTACGACGCTTCGTCGCTCGCCAGGAACAGCCCCATCGCCGCGAGCTCGTGCGGCTGGCCGGGGCGCTTGAGCGGATTGAGCTGGCCGATCTTGTCGGCGGTCCCGCGTTCCTTGGCGCGGTCGAAGATCGGCTTGGTCATGCCGGTTTCGATCAGGCCCGGGCACACCGCGTTGATGCGCACGCCAGTGCCGGTGAGCGAGTAGGCCGTGGTCTGCACAAGGGAGATCACGCCGGCCTTGCTTGCCGCATAGGGATGCCCGCTTGCGCCGGCCTTGAGGCCTGCGACGGATGCGGTCAGCACGATCGCGCCGGACTGCTGCTTCACCATGTGCGGCATCGCATACTTCACGGCGAGGAACGGCCCGATCAAATTGACCCGCAAAACCTCCTGCCAATGCTCCACGGTCTGCTCGGCGAGCGGAACGAGCCCGCCGGAGACACCGGCATTGGCCCAGATTACGTCGAGCCGGCCGTGCATCGCCACCGCCTTGTCGATAACGGCGATGACATCTTTCTCGGAACCTGCGTCCGCGATCATCGCTTCGGCGACCCCGCCGGCCTTCTTCACCTCGTCGACAGTCTCCTTCACCGCCTCGGTGCGATCGACCGCGATCAGTCTTGCGCCTTCCCTGGTGAACAGCAGCGCGGCCGCGCGACCGATGCCGCTGCCGGCGCCGGTGATGATGACGGATTTGCCTTGCAGGCGGCCCATGCGCTTCTCCCTTTGGTTCGCGCGCGACGCTTGCCGCGCGGCGGAATTTCAAACAAGATTTCAAACGGTAAAGTGTCTTGAGGCACGTTCGCTACTCACGTACAGCGACATCACACGGGATGGAAGGGTTTCGATGGCAGGCGCAGACAAGCCGAACGTGGTCACGACACGATGGTGGTGGGTCCGTCACGCGCCGGTGCGCAACGACGGCGGCAACATCTACGGCCAGTCCGACATCGCCTGCGACACCAGTGACACCTATGTGTTCAATGCTGTTGCCAAGGTGTTGCCACGCAAGGCGGTCTGGTATTCGAGCAACCTCAAGCGCACGCACCAGACCGCGGAAGCTATCTGGGCCGCCGGCTTCCCCCGGCCTGCGACCATGACATGGGAGGCGGACCTCGCCGAACAGAATCTTGGCCGCTGGCAGGGCATGAACCGCGCCGCCTTCATCGCGAGCCGCCCCATCGGCACGAGCTGGTTCGCCGACATCAACGAGCCCGCGCCCAGCGGCGAAAGTTTCATGGATCTCTACAACCGTACGCGCCGCACCATCGAGCGGATCAATGCGGAGGCTGCGGGACAGGATGTGATCGCTGTCGCCCATGGCGGCACCATCAAGGCGGCACTCGGCTTGGCGCTCGACGGCCAGCCGGAGCGGGGACTATCATTCGACATCGACAATTGTTCGGTGACCCGGCTCGACTATTTTGCCAGTCCCGAGCGCACAGTCTGGCGGCTGCCGATGGTCAACCAGCAGCCATGGATCGCGGACGATGCGCACGCGGCGATGCATCAGCCGGCGGGACCGGAAGTCAAGAAGCTCGCGTGACGCGGTGATTGTGTCGTCGCGCAATCGCGGCGTAAGCTTGCGAAAACGAAATCGTCACTCTGGGAGAGAAACATGACCTTGTTCGACATGAAGGGAAAAGTCGCCGTCATCACCGGCTCGACGCGCGGCATCGGGCTTGCGATTGCCGAGCGCATGGCCGAGCACGGCGCCAAGGTGGTGATATCCTCGCGCAAGGCCGACGTCTGCGACGGGGTCGCGAAGGGTATCAACGACAGATTCGGCAAGGGCACCGCACTAGCGGTCGCCGCCAACATCTCGTCCAAGGAAAACCTGCAAAACCTCGTCGACGAGAGCAACCGTGCCTTCGGCAAGATCGACGTGCTGGTCTGCAACGCCGCCTCGAACCCGTATTACGGTCCGCTCGCCGGCATCTCCGACGATCAGTTTCGAAAAATTCTTGACAACAACATCGTTGCCAACAACTGGCTGATCTCGATGGTGGTGCCGCAGATGATCGAGCGCAAGGACGGCTCGATCATCATCGTCTCCTCAATCGGAGGCCTCAAAGGCTCGACAATCCTCGGCGCCTACGCTATCTCGAAGGCCGCCGACATGCAGCTCGCGCGCAACTTGGCTTGCGAATACGGCAAGGACAACATCCGCGTGAACTGCATCGCGCCCGGCCTGATCAAGACCGATTTCGCCAAGGCGTTGTGGGACAATCCGGAGAATCTGAAAGCCTCGACCGCGCGCTCGCCGCTCTTGCGCATCGGCATCCCCGACGAGATCGCCGGCGCGGCCGTGTTCCTGGGCTCCAAGGCCGGCGACTTCATGACCGGCCAGACCATGGTGATCGACGGCGGCGCGACGATTAGTTGATGTCGCTCATGTGGGAAGGGGGCTGCCGCCTCATACTGGGTGTCATCGTCCGCCTTGTATGCGCTTGCGTACTGGGGCGGACGATCCAGTACTCCGCGGCAGCAGTGAGTGAACCAATTGCCGCCACGGAGTACTGGATGCCCCGCTCGGCATGACAGCGAGAATGGGGATGCGGTGTCACCTCAATCCACCGCCGCGTAAACCAAATCCCGCACCAGCGTGCGCGTATAGTCGCGCTGTCCCGGGCCTTGGCTCATGAACACCGCGAACAGATCCTCTTTCGGATCGATCCAGAAGAACGTTCCCGCAATGCCGCTCCAGAAATACTGGCCGACGCTGCCGGGGAACGGGGCGATGCCGGGCTCCCTGCGCACGGCGAAGCCGAGACCAAAGCCGTGGCCCGGTGAGAGCAGGGTGCCGTTGATTTGCACGCCAGGCCCGAGGTGATCGGACGCCATCAATTCCAGCGTCTTGCGGCCGATGATCCTGTTGCCGTCGAGCGTGCCGCCGTTGCGCAGCATCAGGCAGAAGCGGGCATAATCCATCGTGGTCGAGACCAGGCCGCCGCCGCCGGACTCCATCACCGGCTCCTCCAGCATATTGAAGAGCGCGACCTTGTCGCCGGTCCAGGGATCGGCTGCGAAGGGCTCCGCAAGCCGGCCGGCATTTGCCTCAGCTGTCGAAAAGCCGGTCTCGGCCATCTGGAGCGGGGCGAGGATGCGCTCAGTGAGGTACGCGCCGAGGGATTTGCCGCTGACGATTTCGGTGATGCGGCCGAGGATGTCGGTGGAGCGGCTGTAGTTGAACTCCTCGCCGGGTGGCAGACCAGTGGGAAGCTTGCGACCAATGCGGCATGCTCGGCGTTGCTGATCTTGCGGCTGCGCACCCG
The DNA here is from genome assembly GCF_023074015.1 of Bradyrhizobium sp. 142. Classification (NCBI taxonomy): domain Bacteria; kingdom Pseudomonadati; phylum Pseudomonadota; class Alphaproteobacteria; order Hyphomicrobiales; family Nitrobacteraceae; genus Bradyrhizobium; species Bradyrhizobium sp. 142. The sequence goes on along the minus strand of NZ_JADPKQ010000167.1, from coordinate 48,977 downwards.
CGAGTCCTGGTAGAGCTTGTGCACGGGGCCATCGCCCTGGTTCTCATAGGTCAGGCCCGAGGTATGGCGGAGCAGGTCCTGCACCGTCATCGGCCGTTTGGCCGGAACCAGTTCCAGCTTGCCGCCGCTGACGACGCCGACCTTCTGATTGGCGAACTCCGGGATGAATTTGGCGACGGCGTCGCTGAGGAGGAGGTCGCCGTCCTCGACCAGCGCCATGATGCCAACCGACACGATCGGCTTGGTCATGGAGAAGATCCGGAAGATCGAATCATGCGCCATCGGCGCGGCGCTGGTCGGGCTCTGCTTGCCGATCGCCTCGAACCAGCCGACCTGGCCGCGCCGCGCCACCAGCACGGTGACGCCGGGAACGGTTCCCTTGTCGATCTCGCGCTTGAACGCGTCCGACATCGCCTGAAGCCGGAGGCGTGACAGGCCCAGCGTTTCCGGCTTGGCCTCGGGCAGGGATGGGATTTTCGGCGTGATCCCGGCTTGAGGGACGGCTGTAGCGGTCATGGTCACTCCCGGCTGTTCATTATTGTCGGGATGAAGTGTGGCCCGGAAGCCGCGGCACAAACAAGCGAAGCAAGCGCGCTTCACCCTTGCAATCCGGCCGCCCCCTGTGCTTGAAAGCGCGCCTGACCCTAAGGCGACGCAGGGTTCGTAGGAGTGTAGCTCAATTGGTAGAGCACCGGTCTCCAAAACCGGGGGTCGCAGGTTCGAGCCCTGCCACTCCTGCCAGCTAATTCCCGACGCCTGAGATCAGAACGCCCGGAAGCTCGTGCCGCGGTTGATCAGGACCGGGTAAGCTATTGATCCCGATCAGGTCCGTTGGCCGTGGCGCGCCAGCCGGCCAGCTGGCCTCCACCTTGACGTTTGGTCCCATCCGCAGTATCTACGCCGCACTCGCAGCCGGCCCGTTAGACGCGGATCTCCGGCGCGGCTTTGAAATCCCCGAACAATCGAGCCCGGTTTCCGGCTCATCCTTCACGAGAGGGCTGGGCCAACGGCGGCTGTTCGGATCCCTGAAATTCATTCGCGTCTGTCAACGGACGTTGGACATCAAACGATGGCAGTCAGCCCGTTCAAGTTCTTGCAGGAGGTTCGCTCGGAGACCGCCAAGGTCACGTGGCCGACCCGCCGCGAGACGACGATCACCACTATCATGGTGTTCGTTATGGTTGCGGTGGCGTCGATCTTCTTCTTCGCCGCCGACCAGATCATCCGCTATCTCATCACCTTCCTTTTGGGCATTCACTGATGGCAACAGCCGCCGCAACCCAATCGTCCGACAAGCGCTGGTATATCGTCCACGCCTATTCGAACTTCGAGAAGAAGGTCGCCGAATCGATCCGCGAGCAGGCCAAGCAACGCGGGCTCGAGGAGCTGTTCGAACTGGTGCTGGTGCCGACCGAAAAGGTCACGGAAGTGCGCCGCGGCCGCAAGATCGACGCCGAGCGCAAGTTCTTCCCGGGCTACGTGCTGGTGAAGATGAAGCTGACCGACGAGGCGTTTCATCTGATCAAGAACACGCCGAAGGTGACCGGCTTCCTCGGCGCCGAGAACAAGCCGATGCCGATCTCGGAAGCCGAGGCCATGCGCATCCTGCACCAGGTGCAGGAGGGCGTGGAACGGCCGAAGGCGTCGGTGTCATTCGAGATCGGCGAGAACGTGCGCGTGGCCGACGGCCCGTTCGCCTCGTTCTCGGGTGTGGTCGAGGAAATCGACGAGGCGCGCTCGCGCGTGAAGGTCGCGGTGTCGATCTTCGGCCGCGCCACGCCGGTCGAGTTGGAATTCGGTCAGGTCGAGAAGGTCTGACTATGATTACCTCTCCCCGCTTGCGGGGAGAGGTCGGACCGCGTCGCAGATGCGGTCCGGGTGAGGGGGACTCCCCGCGCATTCGGTGCGTGTGGCTGCCCCTCACCCGGCCCTCTCCCCGCAAGAGCGGGGCGAGGGAGAAGAGAGGCCGTGGGAGGGAGAGGGCGGTCGCCAGCCGCACCCGACCCAGACCACGAACCTGAAACCGCCGGCGGATCTGCCGGTACAACAGGAGTGATACATGGCAAAGAAAGTGACCGGATACCTGAAGCTTCAGGTCCCGGCCGGTGCGGCGAATCCCTCGCCCCCGATCGGTCCCGCGCTTGGTCAGCGCGGTCTCAACATCATGGAGTTCTGCAAGGCGTTCAACGCCCAGACCCAGAAGGAAGAGAAGAATACCCCGATTCCGGTGGTGATCACGATCTACGCCGATCGTTCGTTCACCTTCGAGATGAAGACGCCCCCGATGTCGTTCTTCCTCAAGCAGGCTGCCAAGATCCAGTCCGGCTCGAAGGCGCCGGGCCGTGACAAGGCCGGCGCGGTGACCAAAGCGCAGGTGCGCGAGATCGCCGAGAAGAAGATGAAGGATCTCAATTGCGACTCGATCGAGTCGGCCATGAAGATGGTCGAGGGCTCTGCCCGTTCGATGGGCCTGGAAGTGGCGGGGTAAACGGTCATGGCAATCGGAAAGCGTTTGAACAAAGCCCGCGAAGGTGTTGACCGCGAAAAGCTTTATCCGCTCGCGGACGCCATCAAGATGGTCAAGGAGCGCGCGAAGGCGAAGTTCGACGAGACCATCGAGGTCGCGATCAACCTCGGCGTCGATCCTCGCCACGCCGACCAGATGGTCCGCGGCGTCGTCACCCTGCCGAACGGCACCGGCCGTACGCTCCGCGTCGGCGTGTTCGCCCGCGGCGCCAAGGCGGACGAAGCCAAGGCTGCTGGTGCCGACGTCGTCGGCGCTGAAGACCTGGTCGAGAAGGTGCAGAATGGCACGATCGAGTTCGACCGCTGCATCGCCACCCCCGACATGATGCCGCTGGTCGGCCGTCTCGGTAAGGTGCTCGGCCCGCGCGGCCTGATGCCGAACCCGAAGATCGGCACCGTGACCATGGACGTCACCGGTGCGGTGAAGGGTGCCAAGGGCGGCTCGGTCGAGTTCCGCGTCGAGAAGGCCGGCATCTTGCAGGCCGGCGTCGGCAAGGCCTCGTTCTCCGAGGACAAGCTGGTCGAAAACATCAAGGCGCTCGCGGACGCGGTCTCCAAGGCGAAGCCGGCCGGCTCCAAGGGCACCTACATCCAGCGCGTTGCGGTGTCCTCGACGATGGGCCCCGGCGTGAAGGTCGAGCCGGGCACTATTCTCGGTTAAGGCTTGTCTGGGCTAAAGTTCGCCTCGGCTGAGGTTTGAAAATTGCATGCGGCGAGGGGCGGAATTGGGCAACCGATTCCGCCCCTCGTCGTTTGTGACGGCGTTCACTGGAAACAAGAACAATGGCTGACAAGGTCCTGATTTACTCGCGCTTTCCGAAGAGCATGCTGGCGCGTTTCGCCGAGCGTTTTGAGCTGCTCGACACCGGCGGCAAGCCGGCGCAGGAATTGTTCTCGTCCGACGAACTCGGCGGTATCCGCGCGATGCTGACCGCGGGCGGCACCCCGCTCGATGCGGATGCGATGGACCTGTTTCCGAAGCTCGGCGCAATCGTCTGCTACGGCACGGGCTATGACGGCATCGATCTGAAGGCATCGGCCGCGCGCAACATCGCGGTCGGCCACAGCCCCGGGGCCAATGCCGCCTCGGTCGCCGACATCGCCATAACCCTGATGCTGGCGACGACGCGGCGAATCCTGGCCGCAGACCACTATGTCCGCAGCGGCGATTGGGCGTCCTCAAAACAGTCGCCAATGATGCGGCCGCAGGCCGGCATGCCCGGCCGCCGCATCGGCATCTACGGCATGGGCGAGATCGGCCGCAAGATCGCTGCGCGCTGCGCGGCGTTCGAGAGCGAAGTCGGCTATTTCAGCCGCAGCCAGCGCGATGTGCCCTATCAATATTTCCCGACGCTGGAAATGCTCGCCGACTGGTGCAGCGTGCTGATGATCGCGGTCCGCGCCGGCCCCGTGACCCAGCATGCCGTCAACGCCGATATCCTCAAGCGCCTCGGCGCGGATGGCTATGTCGTCAACATCTCACGCGGCTCCGTCATCGACGAGAAGGCGCTCGTTGCGGCGCTGACCGACAAGAGCATCGCCGGCGCCGGCCTCGACGTCTACGAGACGGAGCCGCACGCTCCCGATGCGCTGACGGCGCTGCCCAATGTCGTGCTGGCCCCGCATATCGGCGGCCACACCCTCGAATCGCACGTCGCCATGCAGAATTGCGTGCTGGCGAACCTGAGCGCGTTTTTCGAGGGAAAGCCGCTGCCGCACGCGGTCAAAACGGCCTGAATTGGTCCTTTTCGGCCGCATCGGGTCCGGCCGGCAATCGATTGGAACTGGTGTGAATTTTGCTCTTGGCAAGCAGGCAGAGAGCGGTTAAAGAACCGCTTCCGGACGTGCTGGCCATGGCTAGCGCGCCCGTGCACGCATTCCGAAAACCCGACACGACAGGAGATCATTCCTTTTCAGGACGTCCGTAAGGATTTGCCGGAAAAGGGAGGAAAGCCATCGGTTGGTGGGGTGCGGGCAGAGGTCAGGCGGTTCGCCGGCTGACCTTGTCCTGTCCAAGACTGCAGGCGCCGGCGGGAAGTTTCGATTTCCCAATGACTTAATCGCATGGCCTGCATAGACGGGTGAAGACCGGATTTCACATCGCATTCCGCTTTCGGGCAGGTGCGAAATGGGTTTGGTTCGGACCTCGACACCCCGTGGGCCCAAAAGGCTTCGGGAGGGCAGGCTTTAATCGTTGTCTCGCCCCGGCGTGTCCAAAGGGTTTTGGCCCAGAGGTTCAGGTTTGGGTGGGACGATGGGTGCAACCCGGCGGTCCCGCTTGTCGCGACGACTGCCAACCGGAAAGAGCTTGCTGTGGAACGAGCGGCAAAAAAAGAGGCGGTCGAACAGCTCAATGGGGTCTTCAAGGCCACGAGCGTCGCGGTCGTTGCTCAATATTCCGGCCTCACCGTTGCCCAGATGCAGAAGCTGCGGACGCAGATGAAGCTGGCGGGCGCCTCGGTGAAGGTCTCGAAGAACCGTCTCGCCAAAATTGCTCTTGAAGGCACTGACGTCGTTGCCATCGGCCCCATGCTGAAGGGGCCGACCGTGATCGCGACTTCCAACGATCCGGTAGCGGCGCCAAAGGTCGCCATCGAATTCGCCAAGGCGAACGAAAAGTTCGTCATCATCGGCGGCTCGATGGGGAAGACCGTTCTGAATGTCGACGGCGTGAAGGCTCTTGCCTCGCTGCCGTCGCTTGACGAACTGCGTGCCAAGATCGTCGGCCTCATCGTGGCCCCGGCGACCAAGCTGGCCCAGCTCGCCAATGCGCCCGCCGGCAAGCTGGCGCGCGTCATTCAGGCTCATGCCTCAAAGGGCGAAGCGGCCTGACGCCCTTCGCAAAACTCAAACCCGAACCAGACTTACACGTAAGGAAACTGAACAATGGCTGACCTGCAGAAGATCGTTGACGACCTTTCGAGCCTCACCGTGCTCGAAGCTGCCGAACTCGCGAAGCTCCTCGAAGAGAAGTGGGGCGTGTCCGCCGCTGCCGCTGTCGCGGTGGCAGGCCCGGCCGCTGCCGCCGCCGCTCCGGCCGAAGAGAAGACCGAGTTCTCGGTCGTTCTCGCCTCCGCCGGCGACAAGAAGATCGAAGTCATCAAGGAAGTCCGCGCCATCACCGGCCTGGGCCTGAAGGAAGCAAAGGACCTCGTCGAGGGTGCGCCGAAGCCTGTCAAGGAAGGCGTGAACAAGGACGAGGCCGACAAGATCAAGGCCCAGCTCGAGAAGGCTGGCGCGAAGGTCGAGCTCAAGTAAGCGGCGCTTGCTTGCGCGAGATCCGGGCGAGCGACAGCAAGACCCGGGATCCCGACTCGCAGTTTCGGCGGCCGGCATCCGGCCCCGAAGAGGCGGGTTGAATGCAAAAGGCGTGCGACGGAACGTCCCGACGCAGGCCGAACACAAAAAAGTGTGGGGATTTGAGGGTTTACCCCTCGAATCTCCACTATTGTCGCCCCATATCGGGTCGACAGCACGAAAGCGCGGTGGCGGGGATAGCGCATTTCCCTGTAAGCCGTTGGGAGAGCAGGCTATTTCGGGCTTTTTCAGTCCGTGAAGACGATCGTTGTGACGGGCGGGCGCGCCACTGCGCCCCGCGCGTCGTTTTGCGTTTTGAAGGTCTGAAGAACGGATTCAGGACATGACGGCCTGAAACTGGACTTTCGATCCCCAAAACGGGTTCGAAAAATTCAACCCGGGGAGCGGCGGCAGCCGAGTCCTGGACGGCGCGCCCAAAGCGGGCGACGAAATGAGAGGCCACGATGGCGCAGCAGACATTCACCGGTCGCAAACGCGTTCGCAAGTTCTTCGGACACATCAAGGAAGTCGCCGAGATGCCGAACCTCATCGAGGTTCAGAAGGCGTCGTATGACCAGTTTCTGATGGTCGACGAACCCCAGGGCGGGCGGTCCGATGAAGGCTTGCAGGCGGTGTTCCGTTCGGTGTTCCCGATCTCGGACTTCTCCGGCACCTCGATGCTGGAATTCGTCCGCTACGAGTTCGAGCCGCCGAAATACGACGTTGATGAGTGCCGCCAGCGCGGCATGACGTTCGCGGCGCCCCTCAAGGTGACGCTGCGCCTCATCGTGTTCGATATCGACGAAGAAACCGGCGCCAAATCGGTGAAGGACATCAAGGAGCAGGACGTCTACATGGGCGACATCCCGCTCATGACGATGAACGGCACCTTTATCGTCAACGGCACCGAGCGCGTCATCGTCTCGCAGATGCACCGTTCGCCCGGCGTGTTCTTCGACCACGACAAGGGCAAGACCCACTCCTCGGGCAAGCTGCTGTTCGCCGCCCGCGTGATCCCGTATCGCGGCTCCTGGCTCGACATCGAGTTCGACGCCAAGGACATCGTCTATGCGCGTATCGATCGCCGCCGCAAGCTGCCGGTGACGTCGCTGATGTTCGCGCTCGGCCTCGACGGCGAGGCGATCCTCAGCACGTTCTACAAGAAGGTCCTCTACAAGCGGACCAAGGAAGGCTGGCGAGTTCCGTTCGACGCCAACCGGTTCCGTGGCTATTCGACCATCAACGACCTGATCGACGCCGACACGGGCAAGGTCGTGCTCGAGGCCGGCAAGAAGCTCACCGTTCGCGGTGCGCGTCAGATGCAGGAAAAGGGACTGAAGGCGCTGCGTCTGTCGGATGAGGAGCTCGTCGGCAATTACCTCGCCGAGGACCTCGTCAATCCCAAGACCGGCGAGATCCACGCGGAAGCCGGTGAAGAGATCACCGACAAGTCCATGAAGGCGCTCAATGAGCACGGCTACAAGGAGTTGCCGCTGCTTGACATCGACCACGTCAATGTCGGCGCTTACATCCGCAACACGTTGTCGGCCGACAAGAACATGACGCGCGAGGACGCGCTGTTCGACATCTACCGCGTGATGCGTCCGGGCGAGCCGCCGACGCTGGATTCGGCGCAGGCGATGTTCCAGTCGCTGTTCTTCGACGCCGAGCGCTACGACCTCTCCGCGGTCGGCCGCGTCAAGATGAACATGCGCCTCGACCTCGATGCGCCCGACACCCAGCGTACGCTGCGCAAGGAAGACATCCTCTCCGTCATCAAGACGCTGGTGGACCTGCGCGACGGCAAGGGCGAGATCGACGACATCGACCATCTCGGCAACCGCCGCGTGCGCTCGGTCGGCGAGCTCATGGAGAACCAGTACCGCATCGGCCTCCTGCGCATGGAGCGCGCGATCAAGGAGCGCATGTCCTCGGTCGACATCGACACGGTCATGCCGCAGGATCTGATCAACGCCAAGCCGGCGGCTGCCGCAGTGCGTGAGTTCTTCGGCTCCTCGCAGCTGTCGCAGTTCATGGACCAGACCAACCCGCTGTCGGAGATCACCCACAAGCGCCGTCTCTCGGCGCTTGGACCGGGCGGTCTGACCCGCGAGCGTGCCGGCTTCGAGGTGCGCGACGTGCATCCGACGCATTACGGCCGCATCTGCCCGATCGAGACGCCGGAAGGTCCGAACATCGGCCTGATCAACTCGCTCGCCACGTTCGCGCGCGTGAACAAGTACGGCTTCGTCGAGACGCCGTATCGGAAGGTCAAGGACGGCCGCGTCACCGACGAGGTCGTGTACCTCTCGGCGATGGAAGAGGGCCGCTACACGGTCGCGCAGGCCAACGTGCCGCTCGATCCGAAGGGTCGCTTCACCGAAGACCTCGTGGTCTGCCGTCATGCCGGCGAAGTCTTGCCGGTGACGCCGGACAAGGTCGACTACATGGACGTGTCGCCGAAGCAGCTGGTTTCGGTCGCAGCCGCGCTGATCCCGTTCCTCGAGAACGACGACGCCAACCGCGCGCTGATGGGCTCGAACATGCAGCGCCAGGCGGTGCCGCTGGTTCGCGCCGAGGCGCCGTTCGTCGGCACCGGCATGGAAGGCGTGGTCGCCCGTGACTCGGGTGCTGCGATCGCCGCGCGCCGTTCGGGCGTGATCGACCAGATCGACGCCACCCGCGTCGTCATCCGTGCCACCGAAGATCTCGATCCGACCAAGTCGGGCGTCGATATCTACCGGCTGATGAAGTATCAGCGCTCCAACCAGTCGACTTGCATCAACCAGCGTCCGCTGGTGAAGGTCGGCGACATCGTCAAGAAGGGCGACATCATCGCCGACGGTCCGTCGACCGATCTCGGCGAGCTCGCGCTCGGCCGTAACGTGCTGGTCGCGTTCATGCCGTGGAACGGCTACAACTTCGAAGACTCGATCCTGCTCTCCGAGCGGATCGTGAAGGAAGACGTCTTCACCTCGATTCACATCGAGGAGTTCGAGGTGATGGCCCGTGACACCAAGCTCGGACCTGAGGAAATCACCCGCGACATTCCAAACGTCTCGGAAGAAGCGCTGAAGAACCTCGACGAAGCCGGCATCGTGTACATCGGCGCGGAAGTGCGCGCCGGCGACATCCTGGTCGGCAAGATCACGCCGAAGGGCGAAAGCCCGATGACGCCGGAAGAGAAGCTTCTGCGCGCCATCTTCGGCGAGAAGGCCTCCGACGTCCGCGACACTTCGCTGCGCGTGCCTCCGGGCGTGCAGGGCACCATCGTCGAAGTGCGCGTGTTCAACCGTCACGGCGTCGACAAGGACGAGCGTGCGCTGGCGATCGAACGGGAAGAGATCGAGCGTCTGGCCAAGGACCGCGACGACGAGCAGGCGATCCTCGACCGCAACGTCTACAACCGTCTCGCCGAGCTGCTCGAGGGACGACAGGGCATCGCGGGTCCGAAGGGCTTCAAGAAGGACGCCAAGATCACCCGTGCGGTGCTCGAGGAGTATCCGAAGTCGCAGTGGTGGCTGTTCGCTTCGCCCAACGACAAGCTGATGGCCGAGATCGAGGCCATGCGGAAGCAGTACGACGAGTCGAAGAAGGGGCTCGAGCAGCGCTTCCTCGACAAGGTCGAGAAGCTTCAGCGCGGCGACGAGCTGCCGCCCGGCGTGATGAAGATGGTCAAGGTCTTCGTCGCGGTGAAGCGCAAGATCCAGCCTGGCGACAAGATGGCCGGCCGCCACGGCAACAAGGGCGTGGTGTCGAAGATCGTGCCGATCGAGGACATGCCGTTCTTGGAAGACGGTACGCATGCCGACATCGTGCTCAATCCGCTGGGCGTGCCTTCGCGCATGAACGTCGGACAGATCCTTGAGACGCATCTCGGCTGGGCTTGCGCCGGCCTCGGCAAGCGTATCGGCCAGACGGTCGATGCGTATCTGTCGAAGCAGGATATCAAGCCGCTGAAGGAGACCTTGAAGAAGGTCTACGGCGACGACGAGACGATCAAGTCGCTCAACGACGGCGAACTGATCGAACTCGGCCGCAACCTGAGCCACGGCGTGCCGATCGCGACGCCGGTGTTCGACGGCGCGAAGGAAGCCGACATCGAGGAGATGCTGAAGCTCGCCGGTCTCGACGCGTCGGGTCAGTCGACCGTCTATGACGGCCGCACCGGCGATGCGTTCGATCGCAAGGTGACGGTGGGCTACATCTACATGCTCAAGCTGCACCATCTGGTCGACGACAAGATCCACGCGCGTTCGATCGGTCCGTACTCGCTCGTCACCCAGCAGCCGCTGGGCGGCAAGGCGCAGTTCGGCGGCCAGCGCTTCGGCGAAATGGAGGTGTGGGCGCTCGAGGCTTACGGCGCGGCGTACACGCTCCAGGAGATGCTGACGGTGAAGTCGGACGACGTCGCCGGCCGTACCAAGGTGTACGAGGCGATCGTGCGCGGCGACGACACGTTCGAGGCCGGTATTCCGGAATCGTTCAACGTGCTGGTCAAGGAAATGCGCTCGCTCGGCCTCAACGTCGACCTGCACAATTCCAAGGTCGGGCCGGGGACGGCGGAAGCAGCCGAGTAACGCGATCCATCATGCCCGGCCGGCTCGGCCGGGCAGCGGTGCTCCACCCTGGGACTTGAGGGCGGGGCGCCCCGCAGTGTGATTTTCGAATTTGCTGCCGAAGGCGACCGGCACGCGAGGAGAAGACGATGAACCAAGAAATTATGAATCTCTTTAATCCGACGACACCGGCTCAGGTCTTCGACCAGATCCGGATCTCGATCGCGAGCCCCGAGAAGATTCTGTCCTGGTCGTACGGCGAGATCAAGAAGCCGGAGACCATCAACTACCGCACCTTCAAGCCCGAGCGCGACGGCCTGTTCTGCGCGCGCATCTTCGGGCCGATCAAGGATTACGAGTGCTTGTGCGGCAAGTACAAGCGCATGAAGTACAAGGGCATCATCTGCGAGAAGTGCTCGGTCGAGGTCACGCTGTCGCGCGTCCGGCGCGAGCGCATGGGCCATATTGAGCTCGCAGCCCCCGTCGCGCATATCTGGTTCCTGAAGTCGCTGCCCTCGCGCATCGGCCTCCTGCTCGACATGACGCTGAAGGATCTCGAGCGCATCCTGTACTTCGAATATTACGTCGTGCTGGAGCCGGGCCTCACCGCGCTGAAGGACCGTCAGCTGCTGTCGGAAGACGAGTATCTGAAGGCGCAGGACGAGTACGGCCAGGACTCCTTCACCGCCATGATCGGCGCGGAAGCGATCCGCGAGCTGCTCAAGGGCATGGACCTCGAGAAGCTCGAATTGTCGTTGCGTGCGGAGATGCACGAGACCGACTCCGACATCAAGCACAAGAAGCTCGCCAAGCGCCTGAAGATCGTCGAGGCGTTCCGCCACTCCGGCAACAAGCCGGAATGGATGATCCTGACCGTGGTTCCGGTGATCCCGCCGGATCTGCGTCCGCTGGTGCCGCTCGACGGCGGCCGCTTTGCGACCTCGGACCTCAACGACCTCTACCGCCGCGTCATCAACCGCAACAACCGCTTGAAGCGGCTGATGGAGCTGCGTGCGCCCGACATCATCATCCGCAACGAGAAGCGCATGCTTCAGGAGGCGGTCGATGCGCTGTTCGACAACGGCCGCCGCGGCCGCGTCATCACGGGTGCCAACAAGCGTCCGCTGAAGTCGCTCGCCGACATGCTCAAGGGCAAGCAGGGCCGGTTCCGTCAGAACCTGCTCGGTAAGCGCGTCGACTATTCGGGCCGTTCGGTGATCGTGGTCGGTCCCGAGCTGCGCCTGCATCAGTGCGGCCTGCCGAAGAAGATGGCGCTCGAGCTGTTCAAGCCGTTCATCTATTCGCGGCTTGACGCCAAGGGTCTGTCCACGACTGTGAAGCAGGCCAAGAAGCTGGTCGAGAAGGAGCGGCCCGAGGTCTGGGACATCCTGGACGAGGTGATCCGCGAGCATCCGGTGCTGCTCAACCGCGCGCCGACACTGCATCGTCTCGGCATCCAGGCGTTCGAGCCCGTCCTGATCGAGGGCAAGGCGATCCAGCTTCACCCGCTGGTCTGCGCCGCGTTCAACGCCGACTTCGACGGCGACCAGATGGCCGTGCACGTTCCGCTGTCGCTCGAGGCGCAGCTGGAAGCGCGCGTCCTGATGATGTCGACCAACAACATCCTGCATCCGGCGAACGGCCAGCCGATCATCGTACCGTCGCAGGACATCGTGCTCGGTCTGTATTACGTCTCGGTCATGCGGGAAGGTCTGCCCGGCGAGGGCAAGAGGTTCGGCGACATGGCCGAGCTCGAGCATGCCCTGCACGCCAAGGTCATCCACCTGCACACCAAGATCAAGTACCGGTGGCAGGGCATGGACGAGACCGGCAAGGTCTCGACGCGCTGGATCGAGACGACTGCTGGTCGCGTCATGCTAGGCAACCTCCTGCCGAAGAACCCGAGGATTTCGTACGAGATCATCAACAAGCTGATGACCAAGCGCGAGATCTCCGGCGTCATCGACCAGGTCTACCGCCACTGCGGCCAGAAGGAGACGGTGATCTTCTGCGACCGCATCATGGCGCTCGGCTTCTATAACGCGTTCAAGGCCGGCATTTCGTTCGGCAAGGACGACATGGTCGTGCCGCACTCCAAGTGGAAGATCGTCGACACTACCCGTACGCTGGCGAAGGATTTCGAGCAGCAGTACAACGACGGTCTGATCACCCATGGCGAGAAGTACAACAAGGTCGTCGACGCCTGGTCGAAGGCGACCGAGGAAATCGCCAAGGCGATGATGAAGGAGATCTCCTCCACCAAGAAGACCGCGAGTGGAGCGGATGCCGACATCAACTCGATCTACATGATGGCGCACTCCGGTGCGCGCGGTTCGCCGGCCCAGATGCGCCAGCTCGCCGGCATGCGCGGCCTGATGGCCAAGCCGTCGGGCGAGATCATCGAGACGCCGATCATCTCGAACTTCAAGGAAGGCCTCTCGGTGCTCGAGTACTTCAACTCGACCCACGGCGCCCGCAAGGGCCTCGCGGACACGGCGTTGAAGACCGCGAACTCCGGCTATTTGACCCGTCGTCTGGTCGACGTCGCGCAGGACTGCATCATCACGCAGGACGATTGCGGCACCAAGCTCGGCATCAAGATGCGCGCCATCGTCGATGCCGGCACCGTGGTCGCTTCGCTCGGCTCGCGCATCCTCGGACGCACGGCCTGCGAAGACGTGCGTGACAGCTCGGGCAAGGTCATCATCAAGCGCGGCACACTGATGGAAGAGAGCCATCTGGATGCGATCCACCAGGGTGGCGTCCAGGAGGTGAAGATCCGCTCGGCGCTGACCTGCGAGCTCGTCAACGGCATCTGCGGCAAGTGCTACGGCCGCGACCTCGCCCGCGGCACGCCGGTCAACCACGGCGAAGCGGTCGGCGTGATCGCGGCGCAATCGATCGGCGAGCCGGGCACCCAGCTCACCATGCGCACCTTCCACATCGGCGGTGCGGCGCAGCTCAACGAGCAATCGTTCGTCGAATCCAACTTCGACGGCAAGATCGTGATCAGGAACAAGGCCATCGCGCGTAACAGCGAAGGCCACCTGGTTGCAATGGTGCGCAACATGGTGGTGGCGATCGTCGATGCCGACGGCACCGAACGTGCGACGCACCGTATCCAGTACGGTTCGCGCCTGCATGTCGACGAAGGCGACACGGTCAAGCGCGGCCAGCGCATCACCGAGTGGGATCCCTACACCCGTCCGCTTCTCACCGAGGTCGAAGGCACCATCGGCTTTGAGGATCTGGTCGAGGGGCAGTCGATCTCGGAAACGCTGGACGAAGCCACCGGTATCGCCAAGCGCGTGGTCATCGACTGGCGCTCGCAGCGCGGCGGCGCGGACCTGCGTCCGGCCATCGTGGTCAAGGGCAAGGACGGCAAGGTGCTCAAGCTCGCCCGTGGCGGCGATGCCCGCTACATGCTGTCGGTCGACGCCATTCTCTCGGTCGACGTCGGTGCCAAGGTCCAGGCGGGCGACATCCTCGCCCGTGTCTCGACCGAAAGTGCCAAGACGCGTGACATCACCGGCGGCCTGCCGCGGGTGGCGGAACTGTTCGAGGCACGGCGTCCGAAGGATGCGGCGATCATCGCCGAAATCGCGGGCACCATCCGGTTCGGGCGCGACTACAAGAACAAGCGTCGCATCTCGATCGAGCCGATGGACAAGACCGACGAGCCACGCGAGTACCTGATCCCGAAGGGCAAGCACATCCACCTTCAGGACGGCGACATCGTCGAAAAGGGCGACTTCATCGTCGAAGGCAACCCAGCACCGCACGACATCCTGGCGGTCAAGGGCATCGAGGAGCTCGCGGCCTATCTGGTCAACGAGATCCAGGAGGTCTACCGGCTCCAGGGCGTGCTGATCAACGACAAGCACATCGAGGTGATTGTCCGTCAGATGCTCCAGAAGGTGGAAGTCACCGACCAGGGCGACACGGACATGATCTCGGGCGAGCAGGTCGACAAGATCGAGTTCGACCAGCTCAACGAGAAGGCCAAGGAAGAGGGCAAGAAGATCGCCACGGGAACGCCGGTTCTGCTCGGCATCACCAAGGCGAGCCTCCAGACCCGCTCCTTCTTCTCGGCGGCATCGTTCCAGGAGACCACCCGCGTCCTCACGGAAGCGGCGGTCAACGGCAAGGTCGATCCGCTCGAGGGCCTCAAGGAGAACGTCATCGTCGGCCGGCTGATCCCGGCAGGCACCGGCGCATCCATGGCCAAGATCCGCGAAGTCGCCGTGAAGCGCGACAAGATGATTCTCGACGAGCGCGAGAAGCAGGCGGCCGTCGTGCCGCCGGCGCCGGAAGTTGAGCCGATGGCGCTGCCGCCCGCGGAATGATGGTTCATCCGTAGGAATACCGAGGACAATGAAAAGGCCGGCGCAAGCCGGCCTTTTTGCTGCTTTGTTTGCTTGTTGCGATGCAGGATCAACCTTTGTTCATCTTTCCTTCAGGCTGGAAAGGGCTTCTGCTAAGGGAGCTTAGACCGGTGGTCCCGTGGCAGGGGCAGGGCCGGAGACCACGGAACTCACATGCTTGATCTTGCAATCGTAGGCGGCGGCCCCGGCGGGCTGATGAGCGCCTGGTACCTGAAGCGCAAGCTCGGCGACCTCTGCCGCGTCACCATCTATGAGGCGTCCGACCGACTAGGTGGCAAGATCGTCACGCGCAAATTCGATTCCGCGCCCGCCATGTATGAGGCCGGCGTTGCCGAGATCTACGACTACTCGATGACCGGACCCGACCCGCTGCGCGAGCTGATCCAGCATTTCGGTTTGCAGACGATTCCGATGGACGCGGAACAGGTTCAGTTCGGTGGCGAGCTGCTCGACGACGTGGCCGGCATGCGCCGCAAATACGGTGCCAAGACCGCGGCTGCGATCGAGGCGTTCCGCAAGAGCTGCGCCGAGCAGATGTCGCCGATCGAATATTACGAAGGCGTCGGCGCGCACGACAACGAGAACCCCTGGGCCTACAAGACCGCCGCGCAGGTGCTCGACGAGGAGGTCGAGGACGAGACCGCAAAACGCTTCTTCAAGGTGATGGCACGCTCCGATATCGCCACCGAGAGCCACAACACCAACGGACTCAACGCGCTCAAGAATTACCTGATGGATGTCGACGGCTATATCGGCCTCTATTCCATCCAGAACGGCAATGAGCAGATCATCGAGTGCCTCCAGTCCGAGGTCAACGCCGACATCCAGCTCGATCACCGCGTGCTCACCGTGGGCAAGGCGCCGAGCGGCCGCTATCAGCTCAAGATGATGAACGGCAAGGGGCCGGAGACGCGCGACTTCGACCTCGTGCTGGTCTGCCTGCCGCATTCATGGCTCGCGACCGTCGGCTGGGAGGGCGAGCAGCTCCGCAAGTCAATGGTCAAGCACGTGTCCTATTTCGATCGTCCGGCGCACTATCTGCGCGTCTCGATCCTGTTCGACACGCCGTTCTGGGGTGACAGGATTTCCGGCGCCTGGTTCATGTCGGAAGCCTTCGGCGGCTGCTGCATCTATAACGAGGGCGCGCGCCACGATGTCGGCAAGCACGGCGTCCTGAACTGGCTCATTCCCGGCTCCGATGCGCTGGCCTTCGCCAACCTGTCGGACCAGGAGCTGATCGACGCCGCGCTGAAATCGCTGCCGGTTTCGCTCGGTGATGCGCGCGCGCATTTCATGGAAGGCAAGATCCACCGCTGGCTGTCGTCGGTGAACGCGATTCCGGGCGGTCTGCCCGTGCGCGACGTCATGACCAATCATCGGCCCGACCCGAAGGAGCACCCCGGCATCGTGCTGGTCGGCGACTATCTGTTCGACTCCACGCTGAACGGCCTGCTCGACTCCTCGGATGCGGCGACCGACATCATCCTGAGCGAGATGATGCGGCTGCGCCGCGCGCGTTCGCAGGGCGACAAGCCTATCTCTGACAAGATCGACCGCGACTATTTCGAAAACTATCGCGGCCTCGGCCCCTATAGCGAGGCGTGGCGCGAATTCACCGATCCCGACTACCTGATGAATCTCATTGGCATCGTCTGGGGCAAGGCCACGGGCGCCAAGCTGCTGGTCGCGGGCTCGGCCAGCGGCGAGCTGGTTGGCGCGCTGCGGGAGCGCGGCATCGACGCCTGGGGCGTCGAGAACAACCGGGCCATCCACGCCAAGACGCCGAAGGCGCTGAAGAAGTACAACAAGCTCGGCTCGATCCTCGACATGCCGTTCAAGGACGATGCGTTCGATTTCGTGTTCGAGACCAGCCTCTGCCATGTTTCCCCGAAACAGGTGGTTCGCGCGATCCGGGAGTTGAACCGCGTGGTCAAGACCGGACTCATGTTCGGCTCGATCACCTCCGACATGGCGCCTGCGCTGATCGACCGCTACGACCTGTTGCGCGGGGTCAAGAAGCTCGGCACCTGGTGGGAATGGTCGGAACTTTTCTTCGGCAACGGCTTCGATCTGTCGATGCACCGCAAGGACTGCACCGATGCGCTCTGGGAGGCGACGCTCGCCGCCAACAAGGGCCCGGGCCAGTGGTATGCCGACGCAGACAGCCTGCGTTATTCCTTCTTCGACAAGGTCGATGACGAGGACGACGACTAGCCGCAGGATCGGATGGATTCG
Organism: Bradyrhizobium sp. 142; assembly: GCF_023074015.1. NCBI lineage: Bacteria > Pseudomonadati > Pseudomonadota > Alphaproteobacteria > Hyphomicrobiales > Nitrobacteraceae > Bradyrhizobium > Bradyrhizobium sp. 142. The sequence goes on along the minus strand of NZ_JADPKQ010000167.1, from coordinate 31,975 downwards.
CCAATTGCTTTGCCGAATTGATCCCGATCGCATAGAATCGGTGCGATAGCGGCTCTGCGCTATTTCCCTGCTTTCTCTGCGGTCATGCCGGCCGTCAGCATCGGTTGGTTTCATGGCGTCCAAGCCTCTTTCGCCCGACAAACAGAAGCTCGCTGCGGAAGAGGCGGCTGAGCTCAAGGACAAGCTCGCCGCCGGTGACAAGCCCGAGCTGGAAGACGACGGGGACGACGAGGGCGAGGACGACGAACTGGAGCTCGACGACGACGATGAGGACGAGGACCTCGTCGTCTTTACCGCGCGCGAAGCCGCCGGCGCGCTTGCGACCATCCTGGGTTTCGTCAAACCTTATCTGACGAACTACAAGCGAATGCTGGCATTCGTGGGGTTCGGCGTCGTCATCGAGACGCTGTTCAACGTCATCATGCCGCTCAGCCTGAAATACCTGATCGACGACGCACTGGGTGAGGAAGACTTCCAGGCCCTGTACAAGATCCTCGGCGTGCTCGCGGCCGCCGGCATCTTCACATCGATCGTGGCGGTCTGGTACGAGCGCTGGGACGCGCGGTTAGCTGCCTGCATCATTTCCGACGTGCGCAAGCGCCTGTTCGAGCACGTTCAAGACCTGCCAGCGGCCTATTTCGGCCGCACCAAGCGCGGCGAGATCCTGTCGCGTTTCTCGGTCGACCTCTCGGCCTTCGAAGGCTCGGTTAAGACGTTTGCCAACAGTGCGGCGCTGCCGTTCCTGGAGTTGATCGCCGGCATCATCCTGATGTTCTTTTTGAACTGGCAGCTTGCGGTGGTCGCACTGCTGGTGTTTCCGATCACCCTGATCGGCCCGCGGATGCTCACGCCGAAGGCGGTGCAGGCGAACTACGAGCAGAAGCTCAACGAGTCCGCGCTGCTCGGCATGGTGCAGGAGAACGTGGCGGCGCAGGCCGTGATCAAGGCGTTCAGCTTGCAACGCAGGATGTTCGGCTTCTTCAACTTCCGCAACGACGAGACCCGCAGGAAGATCGCCTCGGCCGCGTTCCTCTCGACCATGGTGGAGCGGACGGTCACCATCTCGGTCCTGCTCCTGCACCTCGTCGTGCTGGCGATCGGCGCCTATCTCGCAACCAAGGGCCAGATCACCATCGGCACCTTCGTCACCTTCGAGAGCGCGTTCTGGGAAGTCTCCTACAACATCGCCCATGTGATGCATTTCGTCCCGGTCTCGATCTCCTCGGCTGCCGCGATCCGTCACATCCAGGAGCTGCTCGACGAGCCGACTCGCGGCGCCGATCGCGCCGGCGCGCCGGATTTGCCGCGGGTTACCCATGATATCACCTTCGACCGCGTGACGTTCCAGTACGAAGGCAGCCAGACTCCGGTACTGGACAATCTCAGCCTCAAGCTCGATGTCGGCAAGCGGATCGCCATCGTCGGTCCGAGCGGCTCCGGCAAGAGCACGCTTCTCAACCTGATCCTGCGGCTCTACGTGCCGGACGAGGGGCGCGTCACCATCGACGGCGTCGATGTCCGCAAGGTGACGCTGGACTCGCTACGCCGGAGCATGGCGGTCGTGTTCCAGGAGAACATGCTGTTCAACATGTCTATCCGCGAGAACATCCGCCTCGGTAAGGAGGGCGCCACCGACGAAGAGGTGGAGGAGGCCGCCAAGAAAGCCGAGATCCACCGCTACATCATGAGTCTGCCGCAGCGATACGGCACGCCGGTCGGCGAGCGCGGCGATACCCTGTCGGGCGGCCAGCGCCAGCGCATCGCGATCGCGCGCGCGATCATCCGCAATCCCTCCGTGCTGCTCCTGGACGAGGCGACCTCGGCGCTGGACCAGACCACGGAGGCCGCGATCAACCGAACATTGCTGAAGGTCGCCAAGGGCCGCACCATGATCTGGTCGACCCACCGCCTGACCTCGGTGGTCGAGATGGACGAGATCATCGTGATTTCAGGGGGCAGGGCGATCGAGCGCGGCTCGCATGCCGAGCTGTTGGCGAAGAACGGCACCTATCGCAAGCTGTGGGACGACCAGACCCACCAGCCGCATGGCGCCGCCGCTCATGCCGACGACGACAGCGACGATGACGATGAAGACGACAATATCGAGGATGATGAGGACGAGGACGAGGAGGAATGACCGAGGAAGTTCGGCTCGATATGCAACGCTCCTCCAAGCGGCCGCAGCAGCCCCTGAGCCGACCAGGCGATGAAGCGCGCCCAGCTGAGCGGAGGTCGAACGCCTTCGCCCCCGCGCCGTTGGCGAGCAGGACCTTCTACCGTCACGAATTCCGTCTCGGAGATTTCGTCACGTACGGCGTTGACCAGCGAATCATAGACGTTGTTGAACTGCCGACTCGGTGCCTTGTCGAGCAGGCGGCCGAATCGCGCGATCCAGTTCTCGCCGGCAAATGTCGCGCGGCGCAGCACCGATTCTCCGATCCCGGTCTTCAAGAATCGCTCGACCTGCACCTGGCCGCTAAGTTTTTCGACGCGAAAATCGGCCGGATAGATCTCATGCGGGTCGATTAGCACGGTCGAAATACCGGCACGGCCGAGCATCGCGGCGGCGGTCGAGCCGGAAAGGCCCCCGCCGATAATGGCAATATCGGTGTACCGCATGGCGCTAAACTCTGCCCAAAAGGGCAGTTTGACGCATCAGCAGGAAAAAAAAGCCTTAGCGTTGGTTATAAAAGTATATTTCTCCCGGGTATAAATTGCTCGGCATGGCGGAGCAGGCGCTTCGTTCCCATATCCGGAAGACACGGAGAGGCGCCCAAGCGGCGATTTGCTCCAGGCGCGGGAAGCGCTTTGTGCGCGTCGTTTCGCCTTGACTTGATCGACTCCCACTTATAGAAAGCGCCTCACTTAACGACAGGCGGTGAGCATCGCCAGCGTCGGAACGGGCCACCCGTTTGATCCTCTAGGGATCGCAGGACGGGCACCAACCTCGACGAATGCCGCTCAAACGCTGTCGCTCATAGCTAGGCAATGCCAGGCGATTTTAGTTCTCTTGAGCACTTTCTCTTGAGATCGAACTCGGATGCATGACCTCGGTGCGCGGACTGCGGCGTTTTCGCCGATCGGTCCAAAGCCTGCGGTCCTCTGTGCGTCGAAACGCTTTCCGCTCGGTGATGGGGCGGTAGGCGCAATTTCGCTTTGTGCGGATTGCTCCGTGCAGGGCGGCCCCTCGGACGGGTAGTCCGGAACGAATTTGCGGACCCGGCGACGGGCCGCGGCAGAAAAAGGGTGAAGGCCAGGATGCCGACGATCAACCAGCTGATCGCACAACCGCGGGAAGTGCAGAAGTCGCGCAAGAAGGTGCCGGCGCTGCAGCAGTCGCCGCAGAAGCGCGGCGTTTGCACGCGCGTCTACACCACGACGCCGAAGAAGCCGAACTCGGCCCTTCGTAAGGTCGCCAAGGTGCGCCTGACCAACGGCTTCGAGGTGATCGGCTACATCCCTGGTGAGGGCCATAACCTCCAGGAGCACTCGGTGGTCATGATCCGCGGCGGCCGCGTCAAGGATTTGCCGGGCGTGCGCTACCACATCCTCCGCGGCGTTCTGGATACCCAGGGCGTCAAGAACCGTAAGCAGCGCCGTTCGAAGTACGGCGCCAAGCGTCCGAAGTAAGCGGGAATCACCTCCATGTCTCGTCGCCACTCAGCGGAAAAGCGCGAAGTCCTTCCCGATCCGAAGTTCGGGAACATCATCATCACGAAGTTCATGAACTCGGTGATGTATGCCGGCAAGAAATCGGTTGCCGAAGGCATCGTGTACGGTGCGCTCGGCCTCATCGAATCCAAGACCAAGCAGAACCCGCTCGGCGTGTTCGAGCAGGCACTCGAGAACGTCATGCCGACGATCGAAGTGCGCTCCCGCCGCGTCGGTGGCGCGACCTATCAAGTTCCGGTCGAAGTTCGCTCCGTGCGCCGGCAGGCGCTGGGCATTCGCTGGCTGATCTCGGCTGCGCGCGAGCGCAACGAGAAGACGATGACCGAGCGGCTCTCTGCGGAGCTCCTGGACGCGTCGAACAACCGGGGTAACGCCGTCAAGAAGCGTGAAGACGTGCACCGCATGGCGGAAGCCAACCGCGCCTTCTCGCATTATCGCTGGTAACAGCGAAGCCAACGGACTCGCAAGGAACGCCCATGCCCCGCCAACATGCCATCGAGGACTACCGCAACTTCGGTATCATGGCGCATATCGACGCCGGCAAGACCACGACGACCGAGCGCATCCTCTATTACACCGGCAAGAGCCACAAGATCGGCGAAGTGCACGAAGGTGCCGCGACGATGGACTGGATGGAGCAGGAGCAGGAGCGTGGCATCACGATCACCTCGGCTGCGACCACCGCGTTCTGGGCCGGCAAGCGCCTGAACATCATCGACACTCCCGGCCACGTCGACTTCACCATCGAAGTTGAGCGTTCGCTGCGCGTGCTCGACGGCGCCGTCTGCGTGCTCGATAGCAACCAGGGCGTCGAGCCGCAGACCGAGACGGTCTGGCGCCAGGGCGACAAGTACAAGGTTCCGCGCATCGTCTTCGCCAACAAGATGGACAAGACCGGCGCCGACTTCTTCAAGTGCCTGGCCGACATTGTCGACCGCCTCGGTGCCAAGCCGATCGCGATCCAGCTTCCGATCGGCGCCGAGAACAACTTCAAGGGTCTCGTCGACCTCGTGAAGATGAAGGGCATCGTCTGGAACGATGAATCGCTCGGCGCGAAGTTCGACTATGTCGACATCCCGGAAGATCTCGTCGATCAGGCCAAGGAATACCGCGAGAAGATGGTGGAAGCCGCCGTCGAGCTCGACGACGATGCGCTCGCCGCTTTCCTCGACGGCAACGAGCCGGACGAAGCGACGCTTAAGCGCCTGATCCGCAAGGCGGTGCTGACCGGTGCGTTCTATCCCGTGCTGTGCGGCTCGGCTTTCAAGAACAAGGGTGTGCAGCCGCTGCTCGACGCGGTGGTCGACTATCTGCCTTCGCCGATCGACGTGCCTGCGATCAAGGGCACCGATGACCGCGGCAACGAGATCGTGCGCAAGGCCGACGACAAGGAGCCGCTCGCGCTGCTCGCGTTCAAGATCATGGACGATCCGTTCGTCGGCACCATCACCTTCTGCCGCATCTATTCGGGTGTCCTGCAGAGCGGCACCGGCGTCGTGAACTCGACGCGCGAGAAGAAGGAGCGCATCGGGCGCATGCTGCTGATGCATGCGAACAACCGCGAAGACATCAAGGAAGCCTATGCCGGCGACATCGTCGCGCTGGCCGGCCTGAAGGAAGCGCGCACCGGTGACACGCTGTGCGATCCCGACAAGCAGGTGATCCTCGAAAAGATGGAATTCCCCGAGCCGGTCATCGAGATCGCGATCGAGCCGAAGTCGAAGGCCGACCAGGAGAAGCTGGGCGTGGCGCTGGCGAAGCTCGCCGCGGAGGATCCGTCCTTCCGCGTGTCGACCGACCAGGAGTCCGGCCAGACCATCCTCAAGGGCATGGGCGAACTCCACCTCGACATCAAGGTCGACATCCTCAGGCGCACCTACAAGGTCGATGCGAACATCGGCGCGCCGCAGGTGGCGTTCCGCGAGCGCGTGACCAAGAAGGCCGAAGTCAAGTACACCCACAAGAAGCAGACCGGCGGTACCGGTCAGTTCGCCGAAGTGACGATCATCGTGGAGCCGAACGAGCCTGGCAAGGGCTATGAGTTCGAGTCCAAGATCGTCGGCGGCGCGGTGCCGAAGGAATACATCCCCGGCGTCGAAAAGGGCCTCAACAGCGTGATGGGCTCCGGTGTCGTCGCGGGCTTCCCCGTGGTCGACGTCAAGGTCCAGCTCGTCGACGGCAAGTATCACGACGTCGACTCGTCGGCGCTCGCCTTCGAAATCGCTTCGCGTGCTGCATTCCGCGAAGCCTTGCAGAAGGGCAAGTCCGTCCTGCTCGAGCCGATCATGAAGGTCGAAGTGGTGACCCCGGAAGACTACACCGGCTCGGTCATCGGCGACCTGAATTCCCGGCGCGGTCAGATCCAGGGTCAAGACATGCGCGGCAACGCCAACGTCATCAACGCGATGGTGCCGCTCATGAACATGTTCGGTTACGTGAATAACCTGCGCTCGATGAGCCAGGGTCGCGCAACCTTCACCATGCAATTCGACCACTACGCAGAAGCGCCGGCGAACGTGTCGGCAGAAGTCCAGAAGAAGTTTGCCTGATTGTCGTCGGTCTCGAACTGACGATTGAACGGAGAGTCAAATGGCCAAAGCAAAGTTTGAACGTAACAAACCGCACTGCAACATCGGCACCATCGGTCACGTCGACCATGGCAAGACGTCGCTGACCGCGGCGATCACCAAGATCCTCGCCGAGACCGGCGGTGCGACGTTCACGGCGTACGACCAGATCGACAAGGCGCCGGAAGAGAAGGCGCGCGGTATCACGATCTCGACGGCGCACGTCGAGTACGAGACCAAGAACCGCCACTACGCCCACGTCGACTGCCCCGGCCACGCCGACTACGTGAAGAACATGATCACCGGCGCCGCCCAGATGGATGGTGCGATCCTGGTCGTGTCGGCCGCTGACGGCCCGATGCCGCAGACCCGCGAGCACATCCTGCTCGCCCGCCAGGTCGGCGTTCCCGCGCTCGTCGTGTTCCTCAACAAGTGCGACATGGTCGACGATCCGGAACTGCTCGAGCTCGTCGAGCTCGAAGTCCGCGAGCTGCTCTCGAAGTACGAATTCCCGGGCGACAAGATCCCGATCATCAAGGGCTCGGCGCTCGCCGCTCTCGAAGATTCCGACAAGAAGCTCGGCCATGACGCCATCCTCGAGCTGATGAAGAACGTCGACGAGTACATCCCGCAGCCGGAGCGTCCGATCGACCAGCCGTTCCTGATGCCGGTCGAAGACGTGTTCTCGATCTCGGGCCGCGGCACCGTCGTGACCGGCCGTGTCGAGCGCGGCATCGTCAAGGTCGGCGAGGAAATCGAGATCGTCGGTCTGCGTGCGACCCAGAAAACCACGGTCACCGGGGTCGAAATGTTCCGCAAGCTGCTCGACCAGGGCCAGGCGGGCGACAACATCGGCGCACTGCTCCGCGGTACCAAGCGTGAGGACGTCGAGCGCGGTCAGGTGCTGGCGAAGCCGGGTTCGGTCAAGCCGCACACCAAGTTCAAGGCCGAGGCCTACATCCTCACCAAGGAAGAGGGCGGTCGTCACACCCCGTTCTTCACCAACTACCGTCCGCAGTTCTACTTCCGCACCACCGACGTGACCGGTGTCGTGCATCTGCCGGAAGGCACCGAGATGGTGATGCCGGGCGACAACATCGCGATGGAAGTGCACCTGATCGTGCCGATCGCGATGGAAGAGAAGCTCCGCTTCGCGATCCGCGAAGGCGGCCGTACCGTCGGCGCCGGCGTCGTCGCCTCGATCATCGAGTAATCAAGCGAATAGGGAATGGCGAGTGGCGAGTGGATGAAATCCATTCGCTATTCGCTACTCGCCACTCACTAAGAAAGACACGGCAATGAACGGCCAAAATATTCGTATCCGTCTCAAGGCGTTCGACCATCGTATTCTCGATACGTCGACCCGCGAGATCGTGAACACGGCGAAACGCACCGGCGCGCAGGTTCGCGGACCCATTCCGCTGCCCACCCGCATCGAGAAGTTCACCGTCAACCGTTCGCCTCACGTCGACAAGAAGAGCCGCGAGCAGTTCGAGATGCGCACTCACAAGCGCCTGCTCGACATCGTCGATCCGACCCCGCAGACCGTCGACGCTTTGATGAAGCTCGATCTGGCCGCCGGTGTCGACGTCGAGATCAAGCTCTAAGATTTTTGGATCACGTTCGCGACTTGCGGACAGAAAGAACAGGAAGCACGCCGATGCGCTCCGGAGTGATCGCACAAAAGGTCGGGATGACGCGGGTCTTTACAGAGGCCGGCGAACATATCCCCGTGACCGTGCTGAAGCTCGGCAATTGCCAGGTCGTAGGCCACCGCACCGAAGAGAAGAACGGTTACGTCGCGCTCCAGCTTGGTTCTGGCAGCCGCAAGACCGTTTACATGCCCAAGGCTGAGCGCGGCCAGTTCGCGGTCGCCAAGGTCGAGCCGAAGCGGCAGGTCGAGGAGTTCCGCGTCTCTGCGGATGCCATGATCCCCGTCGGCGCCGAAATCCTCGCGGATCACTTCGTCGTCGGCCAGTTCGTCGACGTCACCGGCACCTCGGTCGGTAAGGGCTTTGCCGGCGGCATGAAGCGCTGGAACTTCGGCGGTCTGCGCGCCACCCACGGCGTGTCGGTCTCGCACCGCTCGATCGGTTCGACCGGTGGCCGTCAGGATCCCGGCAAGACCTGGAAGAACAAGAAGATGCCCGGCCACATGGGTGTCGACCGCATCACCACGCTCAACCTTCGCGTCGTCCAGACCGATGTCGAGCGCGGCCTGATCCTCGTCGAAGGCGCCGTTCCCGGCTCCAAGGGCGGCTGGATCCGCGTGCGCGACGCCGTCAAGAAGCCGCTGCCGAAGGAAGCTCCGAAGCCCGGCAAGTTCAAGGTTGCGGGCGGCGAAGCCGAGGCTGCGGCCCAGCAGGAGGGTGCGTGAGATGGAATTGAAGGTCACGACCCTCGAGGGCAAGGAAGCCGGCTCGGTCCAGCTTTCCGACGCCATTTTCGGCCTTGAGCCGCGCCAGGACATCATTGCGCGTTGCGTGCAGTGGCAGCTCAACAAGCGCCAGGCCGGTACCCACAAGGCCAAGGGCCGCGCCGAGATCTGGCGCACCGGCAAGAAGATGTACAAGCAGAAGGGCACCGGCGGTGCTCGTCACGGCTCGGCCCGCGTGCCGCAGTTCCGCGGCGGCGGCCGTGCCTTCGGTCCGGTGGTGCGTTCGCACGCGACCGACCTGCCGAAGAAGGTCCGCGCGCTTGCTCTCAAGCATGCGCTCTCGGCCAAGGCCAAGGACGGCGATCTCCTGGTGATCGACAAAGCCGCGCTGGAAGCCGCCAAGACCAAGGCGCTGCTCGGTCACTTCTCGGGCCTCGGGCTCACCAACGCGCTGATCATCGATGGCGCGGAGCTCAACAACGGCTTTGCTGCCGCGGCCCGCAACATCCCGAACATGGACGTGCTGCCGATCCAGGGCATCAACGTCTATGACATCCTGCGCCGTCAGAAGCTCGTTCTGACCAAGGCCGCCATCGATGCGCTGGAGGCGCGCTTCAAATGACGAAGAACATCGAGCCTCGCCACTACGACGTGATCGTCGCTCCGGTCGTCACCGAAAAGGCGACGCTGGCGTCCGAGCACAACAAGGTCATGTTCAAGGTGGCCTCGAAGGCGACCAAGCCGCAGATCAAGGAAGCGATCGAGAAGCTGTTTGACGTCAAGGTCAAGAGCGTCAATACGCTGGTCCGCAAGGGCAAGACCAAGATCTTCCGCGGCAATCTCGGCTCGCAGTCGAACACCAAGCGCGCGATCGTGACCCTCGAAGAGGGTCATCGGATCGACGTGACCACTGGTCTGTAAGGTCCTACGACGATGGCACTGAAGACATTCAATCCCACGACGCCGGGCCAGCGCCAGCTGGTCATGGTCGATCGTTCGGCGCTCTACAAGGGCAAGCCGGTCAAGGCGCTCACCGAAGGCAAGCACTCCTCGGGCGGTCGCAACAACACCGGCCGCATCACCGTGCGCTTTCGCGGTGGCGGTCACAAGCGGACGCTGCGCACCGTCGACTTCAAGCGTGAGAAGGTCGACGTTCCCGCGACCGTCGAGCGGCTGGAATACGATCCGAATCGCACCGGCTTCATCGCGCTGATCAAGTACGAGGACGGCGAGCAGGCCTACATCCTGGCGCCGCAGCGCCTGGCCGTTGGTGACACCATCATCGCCGGCAACTACGTCGACGTGAAGCCGGGCAATGTCATGCCGCTCGGCAACATGCCGGTCGGCACGATCATCCACAACATCGAGACCAAGATCGGCAAGGGCGGCCAGCTCGCTCGTTCGGCGGGAACCTACGCCCAGCTCGTCGGTCGCGACCATGACTACGTGATCATCCGCCTGAACTCGGGCGAGCAGCGCCTGGTGCACGGCCGTTGCCGCGGCACGATCGGCGCGGTGTCGAACCCGGATCACATGAACACCTCGATCGGCAAGGCCGGCCGCACGCGTTGGCTGGGCCGTCGCCCGCACAACCGCGGCGTCTCGATGAACCCGATCGACCATCCGCACGGCGGTGGTGAAGGTCGTACCTCGGGCGGTCGCCATCCGGTCACCCCGTGGGGCAAGCCGACCAAGGGCAAGAAGACCCGCACCAACAAGTCGACCAACAAATTCATTCTCCTAAGCCGCCACAAGCGGAAGAAGTAAGGAACGCCGGACATGGTTCGTTCAGTCTGGAAAGGCCCGTTCGTCGAAGGCTCTCTGCTCAAGAAAGCAGATGCCGCGCGCGCGTCCGGCCGTCACGACGTCATCAAGATCTGGAGCCGTCGCTCGACCATCCTGCCGCAGTTCGTGGGCCTGACCTTCGGCGTCTACAACGGTCAGAAGCACGTGCCGGTGGCGGTCAACGAGGAAATGGTCGGTCACAAGTTCGGCGAGTTCTCGCCGACCCGGACCTTCCATGGCCACTCCGGCGATAAGAAAGCCAAGAAGGCTTGAGGATTATACGATGAGCAAACCTAAGCGCGAACGGAGCCTCGCCGACAACGAGGCCAAGGCGGTCGCCCGGATGTTGCGGGTGAGCCCGCAGAAGCTCAATCTGGTCGCCCAGCTCATTCGCGGCCGGAAGGCATCTGCCGCGCTCGCCGACCTGCAGTTCTCGCGCAAGCGGATCGCGGTCGACGTCAAGAAGTGCCTGGAATCGGCGATCGCCAACGCCGAGAACAACCACGACCTGGACGTCGATGATCTCGTCGTGACCCAGGCCTTCGTCGGCAACGGCCTCGTGATGAAGCGATTTGCGCCGCGCGGCCGTGGCCGTTCGGGCCGTGTCTACAAACCATTTTCGCAGCTGACGATCATTGTTCGTCAGGTCGAAGCCGAAGCAGCGGCTTAAGGGACGCAGGAGCAAACGATGGGTCAAAAGATCAATCCGATCGGTCTGCGTCTGGGCATCAACCGGACCTGGGATTCCCGCTGGTTCGCCGGCAAGCAGGAATACGGCAAGCTTCTGCACGAGGACGTCAAGATCCGCGAGATCCTGCACAAGGAGCTCAAGCAGGCGGCCGTCGCCCGTATCGTGATCGAGCGTCCGCACAAGAAGTGCCGCGTCACCATCCACTCGGCCCGTCCGGGCGTGGTGATCGGCAAGAAGGGCGCGGACATCGACAAGCTGCGCAAGAAGGTGTCGGACATCACCTCGTCCGACGTCGTCATCAACATCGTCGAGATCCGCAAGCCGGAGCTCGATGCGACGCTGGTGGCCGAGTCGATCGCGCAGCAGCTCGAGCGCCGCGTTGCGTTCCGCCGCGCCATGAAGCGCGCCGTGCAGTCGGCGATGCGTCTGGGCGCGGAAGGCATCCGCATCAACTGTTCGGGTCGTCTGGGCGGTGCGGAAATCGCGCGCATGGAGTGGTACCGCGAAGGTCGCGTGCCGCTGCACACGCTGCGCGCGGACATCGATTACGGCGTTGCGACCGCGTTCACGACTTTCGGCACCTGCGGCGTCAAGGTCTGGATCTTCAAGGGCGAGATCCTCGAGCACGATCCGATGGCCCAAGACAAGAGAATGGCCGAAGGTGACACCGGCGGTGGTGGCGGCGGCCGGCAGCGCCGTGACACCGCTGCGGCCTGACGCCAGCACAGAGAATTTGAGGGCTTGAAGCCATGATGCAACCTAAGAAAACGAAGTTCCGGAAGGCGCATAAGGGCCGCATCCACGGCGTGGCGACTTCGGGCGCGACGTTGGCGTTCGGCCAGTTCGGCCTGAAGGCGACCGAGCCTGAGCGCGTCACCGCGCGCCAGATCGAGGCCGCCCGCCGCGCGCTGACCCGCCACATGAAGCGTGCCGGCCGCGTCTGGATCCGCGTGTTCCCCGACGTTCCCGTGTCGAAGAAGCCCGCCGAAGTCCGCATGGGTTCCGGCAAGGGCTCGCCGGAGCTGTGGGTCGCGCGCGTCAAGCCGGGCCGGGTGCTGTTCGAGATCGACGGCGTCAACACCCAGACGGCACGTGAAGCGCTGACCCTGGCGGCCGCCAAGCTGCCGATCAAGACGCGCTTCGTTGAGCGCATTGCGGAGTAATGGCCATGGCCCAGATGAAAATCGAAGACGTCCGCGCGTTGAGCCCCGACCAGCAGGATGACGCCATCCTGAACCTGAAGAAGGAGCGCTTCAACCTGCGCTTCCAGCGCGCCACCGGGCAGCTCGAGAACACCTCGCGCCTGCGCGAGGCACGCCGCGACATCGCCCGGATCAAGACCATCGCCGCGCAGCAGCGCGCGAAGAAGAAGTAAGAGGCTTACGAAGATGCCGAAACGTACTTTGCAGGGCGTGGTCGTCAGCGACAAGACAGCCAAGACGGTCGTTGTGCGCGTCGATCGCCGCTTCACGCACCCGATCTACAAGAAGACGATCCGTCGCTCGAAGAACTACCACGCGCACGACGAGAGCAACGAGTTCAAGCCGGGCGATATGGTGTGGATCGAGGAATCGAAGCCGATTTCGAAGTTGAAGCGCTGGGTCGTGATCCGGGGCGAACACAAGAAAAGCGCCTGATCTGTTGGCCCTGGCCGACTGACTTCGGGAAAATGTTGAGCGCCGGCTAGGCTGGCGCAAATAGAAGAGGACGAGGTGCATCAATGATTCAGATGCAGACCAACCTCGACGTGGCCGATAATTCTGGCGCACGCCGTGTCATGTGTATCAAGGTGCTCGGGGGCTCCAAGCGCCGCTACGCCACGATCGGCGACATCATCGTCGTCTCGATCAAGGAAGCGATTCCGCGTGGCAAGGTGAAGAAGGGCGACGTGATGAAGGCCGTCGTGGTGCGTGTCCGCAAGGACATCCGTCGCGCCGACGGTTCGGTCATCCGTTTCGACCGCAACGCCGCCGTCCTGATCAACAACCAGGCAGAGCCGGTCGGTACCCGCATCTTCGGGCCCGTGCCGCGCGAGCTGCGCGCCAAGAACCACATGAAGATCATCTCTCTCGCGCCGGAGGTGCTGTGATGGCTGCGAAGATCCGCAAGGGCGACAAGGTCATCGTGCTGACCGGCCGCGACAAGGGCCGCACCGGCGAGGTGTTCGAGGTGCGCCCGGACGCCGGCACGGCACTCGTGCGCGGCATCAACATGGTCAAGCGTCACCAGAAGCAGACGCAGGCCCAGGAGGGCGGCATCATCTCGAAAGAGGCGCCGATCCAATTGTCCAACGTCGCCTATGTCGGCAAGGACGGAAAGCCGACGCGCGTCGGATTCAAGATTCTGGCGGACGGCAAGAAAGTTCGCATCGCCAAGAGCTCGGGAGCTGAGATCGATGGCTGAGACCGCTTACACGCCGCGCCTGCGCGCGGAATATGACGCGAAGATCCGGACGGAGATGACCGAGAAGTTCGGTTATGAGAACGTCATGCAGGTTCCGCGGCTGGACAAGGTCGTGCTGAATATGGGCGTTGGCGACTCCGTCAACGACCGTAAGAAGGCCGAGAACGCCGCTGCCGAACTGACCCAGATCGCCGGCCAGAAGGCGATCGTGACCTATTCGCGCATCGCGATCGCGACCTTCAAGCTGCGTGAGAACCAGCCGATCGGCTGCAAGGTCACGCTGCGCAAGGCCCGAATGTACGAGTTCATCGATCGCCTGGTGACGGTCGCGCTGCCGCGCGTCCGCGACTTCCGCGGCCTGAACCCGAAGAGCTTCGACGGCCGCGGCAACTATTCGCTCGGCATCAAGGAACACATCATTTTCCCCGAGATCGACTTCGACAAGGTCACCGAGGCCCGCGGTATGGACATCACCGTCTGCACCACGGCCAAGACCGACGACGAGGCGAGGGCCTTGTTGACCGCTTTCAATTTCCCGTTCCGGCAGTGAGACGCTGACCTAAAGCCTCTCAAACGCGGATACCCAGGAGCCAAGCATGGCAAAGAAGAGTTCAATCGAGAAGAACAACCGGCGCAAGCGGATGGCGAAGAACGCCGCCCCGAAGCGCGAACGGTTGAAGGCAATCATCGCCGACAAGACGCTGCCGATGGAGGAGCGGTTCGCCGCGACCCTGAAGCTAGCCGAGATGCCGCGCAATTCGTCGGCAACCCGAATTCGTCTGCGCTGCGAGCTGTCGGGCCGTCCGCGCTCGAACTACCGCAAGAACAAGCTGTCCCGTATCGCGTTGCGCGAACTTGGCTCCAAGGGCATGGTCCCGGGCCTCGTGAAGTCGAGCTGGTAAGGAGGGTCGTTTAGATGTCTACGCACGATCCAATCAGCGATCTGATCACCCGCATCCGCAACGCGCAGATGCGCTCCAAGAACAAGGTCTCCACGCCTGGCTCGAAGATGCGCGAGAACGTGCTCGAGGTGCTGAAGTCCGAGGGCTATATCCGCGGTTACGCCACGCTCGAGCATTCCTCGGGGCGCAGCGAGATCGAGATCGAGCTGAAGTATTTCGACGGCGAGCCCGTGATCCGCGAGATCGAGCGGGTTTCCAAGCCCGGGCGCCGCGTTTACGCCTCGGTGAAGAACCTGCCGCGGGTCAATAACGGACTCGGTATTTCGGTGTTGTCGACGCCGAAGGGGATCATGGCCGACCACAGTGCGCGCGAAGCGAACGTGGGCGGTGAAGTCCTCTTCACGGTGTTCTGAGAAGGATTTTTGATCCATGTCACGTGTTGGCAAAAGGCCGGTAGCGGTGCCGTCGGGTGTGACCGCGACCGTCGACGGGCAGACCGTCAAGATGAAGGGGCCGAAGGGCCAGCTTCAGTTCGTCGTCCATGACGACGTCGAGGTGAAGCTCGATAGCGGCCAGGTCAAGGTCAAGCCGCGGTACGAGACCAATCGCGCGCGGGCGCTGTACGGTACCGCTCGCGCCCAGGTCGCGAATCTGGTCGAAGGCGTCACCAAGGGCTTCGAGAAGAAGCTCGAAATCACCGGCGTCGGTTACCGCGCCGCGATGCAGGGCAAGAACCTGCAGCTCGCGCTCGGCTACAGCCACGATGTGGTCTACGCGATCCCGGAAGGGATCACGATCACCGTGCCGAAGCCGACCGAGATCACGGTGACCGGCAGCGACATCCAGCGCGTCGGCCAGGTCGCCGCCGAGATTCGCTCCTATCGTCCGCCGGAGCCCTACAAGGGCAAGGGTGTGAAGTATGTTGGCGAATTCATCTTCCGCAAGGAAGGCAAGAAGAAGTAACGGAGCCGGTCATGTCGAAAGCCAAGGTTACGAATGCCCGGCGCAAGCGGAGCGTGCGGCTCAAGCTGCGCCGCTCCGGTGGCGGCCGCCCGCGCCTGTCGGTGTTCCGCTCGTCCAAGCACATCTACGCCCAGGTCATCGACGACCTCAAGGGCGAGACGCTGGCCTCTGCCTCCTCGCTCGAGAAGTCGATGCGCGACGGCGGCAAGACCGGCGCCGACATCGATGCGGCGAAGGCGGTCGGCAAGCTGCTGGCCGAGCGCGCTGCGGAGAAGGGTGTCAAGGAAGTCGTGTTCGATCGCGGCAGCTACCTCTATCACGGGCGCGTCAAGGCACTGGCCGACGCGGCGCGTGAGAGCGGGCTGAGCTTCTAACGGAATTTGAGGATTGAGGCGTAAGCCTTTGAAGGATTGGAAAAACCATGGCAGCTGAACGCGAACAACGTGGTGGACGCGATCAACGCGGCGGACGTGACCGCCAGCAGCGCGAGGAGCGCGACAGCGAGTTCGTCGACAAGCTGGTCCACATCAACCGCGTGGCCAAGGTCGTCAAGGGCGGCAAGCGCTTCGGCTTCGCCGCGCTGGTCGTGATCGGCGACCAGAAGGGCCGCGCCGGTTTCGGTCACGGCAAGGCGCGCGAAGTGCCCGAGGCGATCCGCAAGGCAACCGAATCCGCCAAGCGCAACCTGACCCGCGTGTCGCTGCGCGAGGGCCGTACGCTGCACCACGACATCGCCGGCCGTCATGGCGCGGGCCGTGTCTACCTGCGCGCTGCGCCGGCCGGTACCGGCATCATCGCCGGCGGCCCGATGCGCGCCGTGTTCGAGACGCTCGGCGTCCAGGACGTGGTGGCGAAGTCGATCGGCTCGTCGAACCCCTACAACATGGTGCGCGCGACCTTCGATGCGCTCAAGCACCAGGATTCGCCGCGTTCGGTCGCAGCCCGCCGCAACATCAAGGTGTCCACCCTGCAGGCCCGCCGCATCGGCGGCGACGCCGAGGCGGCTGCCGACTAACGGAAGCTTTTGGAGTAGACCACCATGGCCAAGAGTGCCGCTAAGACGATCAAGCTTGAGCAGACCGGCAGCGCGATCCGCCGCCATCATTCGCAGCGTTCGACGCTGATCGGGCTCAAGCTCAACAAGATCGGCCGCGTCAGCGAGCTGCCGGACACCCCGGCGGTTCGCGGGATGATCGAGAAGGTTCACCATCTCGTCCGCATCGTCGACGAGAAGTAAGACAGAGCGCGTGATCCCGAAAGGCGGGTACCGGTTTTCGGCCGAGATCATGCGCAAGAAACAAGGAGAAGGGCGATGAAGCTCAGCGATATCGCCGACAACGCCGGCTCGCGCAAGAAGCGTATGCGCGTCGGCCGCGGCATCGGTTCGGGCAAGGGCAAGCAGGCCGGCCGCGGTGGCAAGGGCCAGACCGCGCGCTCGGGCGTGCGCATCAAGGGTTTCGAAGGCGGCCAGATGCCGATGCATCGCCGTCTGCCCAAGCGCGGCTTCAACAACATCTTCCGCATCGAGTTCGCCGAGATCAATCTCGACCGGCTCCAGGAAGCGGTCGATGCCAAGAAGATCGACACCGGCAGCGTCGTGAACGTCGAGGCCCTGGTCAAGGCCGGCGTGCTGCGGCGCGCCAAGGGCGGCCTGCGGCTGCTCGGCCGCGGCGAACTCAAGGCCAAGCTCAACATCGAAGTGCACGGCGCATCGAAAACCGCGATTGAGGCGGTTGAGAAGGCCGGCGGCTCGGTGAAGATCCTCGCGCCCGTCAAGGAAGAAGGCGAGGCGGCGTAACAACTGCGTCATTGGCCCGCGGCTCGCGGGCCTTTACGCATGCGGGACGATGGACTTATCGAAGCCGAGCACCAGATAATGTCCGGCGTCCGCTAAAGTACGCCCGGCCGCGGGTATGACGGCGCAAAAGGCGGCGGGAGAAAGTCCAAGATGGCCTCAGCAGCGGAACAACTGGCAGCCAACCTTAATTTCGGCGCGTTCGCCAAAGCCGACGAACTGAAGAAGCGCATCTGGTTCACCCTGGGCGCGCTGCTGGTCTATCGGCTCGGCACCTACATCCCGCTGCCCGGCATCGATCCCAACATCTGGGAGCAGGTGTTCCGCTCGCAGGCGGGCGGCATCCTTGGCATGTTCAACATGTTCGCCGGCGGCGGCATCCACCGCATGGCGATCTTCGCGCTGAACATCATGCCGTATATTTCGGCCTCGATCATCATTCAGCTCCTGACCACAGTCTCGCCGCAGCTCGAGGCGCTGAAGAAGGAAGGCGAGTCCGGCCGCAAGACGCTGAACCAGTACACCCGCTACCTCACCGTGATCCTGGCAGCATTCCAGTCCTATGGCATCGCGGTCGGCCTCGAGGGGGCCGGCAACGTCGTCAGCGACCCCGGCCTGTTCTTCCGCCTCTCCACCGCAATCACGCTGACCGGCGGCACCATGTTCCTGATGTGGCTGGGCGAGCAGATCACCTCGCGCGGCATCGGCAACGGCATCTCGCTAATCATTCTCTCTGGCATCGTCGCGGAGCTGCCTGCTGCGCTCGCCAACATGCTAGAACTCGGCCGCCAGGGCGCAATGTCGACAGGCCTGATTCTGGTCGTCATCATCATGGCGGTCGCCGTGATCGCCTTCATCGTGTTCATGGAGCGCGCGCAGCGCCGGCTGCTGATCCAGTATCCGAAGCGCCAGGTCGGCAACAAGATGTTCGAGGGCCAGTCCTCGCATCTGCCGCTCAAGCTCAACACATCCGGCGTGATCCCGCCGATCTTCGCGTCCTCGCTGTTGCTGTTGCCGACCACGGTCGCAAATTTCAACGCCGGCAATGGGCCCGAATGGTTCCAGTGGATCAACACCCAGCTCAGCCACGGCCGTCCGCTTTTCCTGATTCTTTATCTGGCACTGATCGTGTTCTTCGCGTTCTTCTACACCGCGATCGTGTTCAACCCGACCGAGACCGCCGATAATCTGAAGAAGCACGGCGGCTTCATTCCGGGCATCCGTCCGGGCGAGCGTACCGCCGAGTATATCGACTACGTACTCTCGCGCGTCACCGTGCTCGGAGCGATCTACCTCGCGATCGTCTGTCTGATTCCGGAAATCCTGATCTCCTACGCCTCGGTGCCGTTCTATTTCGGCGGCACCTCGCTGCTGATCGTCGTCAGCGTCACCATGGATACGGTGGCGCAGGTGCAGGGCTATCTGCTTGCCCATCAGTACGAAGGCTTGATCCGGAAGTCGAAGCTGCGAGGCCG
Organism: Bradyrhizobium sp. 142; assembly: GCF_023074015.1. Taxonomy (NCBI): domain Bacteria; kingdom Pseudomonadati; phylum Pseudomonadota; class Alphaproteobacteria; order Hyphomicrobiales; family Nitrobacteraceae; genus Bradyrhizobium; species Bradyrhizobium sp. 142. The sequence continues at coordinate 13,345 of NZ_JADPKQ010000167.1, read as the reverse complement.
CCGCCGCTAGGGCGCGGCGTCCTCTCGGGCTTCCCGACTCAACGTCGCCGATTCGCCGCGCGCAGATGCGCGGCTTCCGCGAAGTCCTGGACCGACCGTTCGGTCGCATCGGCAGAGCTGTCCACACCGCGCGCAATCGCTGATTTCAAAGGCCTTCTTGGCGTCCGGGCACTTGCTCCCTTATGATATGGGTGGCAGTGCGCGGCCGATTGTGGTTTGCACTGTCGTCGAATTTCAAACACGGGTGCGCGACGTATCGCTCACCAATTCGGGGGGCGTACGCCGATGAGAATTATACTTCTGGGACCGCCGGGGTCGGGCAAGGGGACCCAGGCGCAGCTGCTGGTGCAGCGCTATGGCATCGTCCAGCTCTCGACCGGCGAGATGTTGCGCGCAGCCGTTGCGGCCGGAACGCCGGTCGGGCTGAAAGCCAAGGAGATCATGGCCAGCGGCGGCCTCGTGCCCGACGAGGTCGTGGTCGGAATCATCTCAGACCGGATCGACCAGCCCGACGCCCGAAACGGTTTCATCCTCGACGGCTTTCCGCGCACCGTGCCGCAGGCCGAGGCCCTGGACGAACTCCTCAAGCACAAGCACCTCAAGCTCGACGCCGTGATCGAGCTCCGCGTCAACGAGAGCGCGCTGCTGAACCGCGTCGAGACCCGCGTCGCCCAGATGCGGGAGCGCGGCGAGGAGGTGCGGGTCGACGACACGCCGGAGGTTCTCTCCAAACGACTCGCCAGCTACCGCAGCCAGACGGAACCGCTGATTCACTATTATTCCGAGCGGCGGAAGCTTTCGACCATCGACGGCATGATGGCCATCGACGAGGTCACCCGCGCCATCCACCGCCAACTCCTGGCGCTCGGGGCGGTCGAGCCCAAGACGCACGCCCGGAGCGCAGCCAAAGCGGCGCCCGCCAAGACCGGGGCCAAGAAGGCCAAAGCGGCCAAAAAGCTGGCCGTAGCCGCCAAAAATGCCGCCAAATCGACCAAAAAGGCGGCCAAGAAGGCGACCAAGCCGGCTGCGAAGGGTGCCAAGAAGACGGTCAAAAAGGCGGCCAAGAAGGTCGTCAAAAAGGCAGCCAAGAAGCCGGCCAAGAAGGCAGTCAAAAAGGGTGCCAAAAAGGCCGCAAAAAAGATCACGAAAAAGCGAGCCAAGCGCTAGCGGCGGTTGACGAAAGCCCCCTGAATCCCTTAATAAGCCCCGCATCCAAGTCGGATAGTTTCAGACGATGCCGGGCCCCAGGAAGACCGGGGGTGGGCGTCGTGTTCGCGTTTGTGAACACCTGCCCGAGAAAGCAAGCACTTAAAGCCTGATTCCTGACGAGGGATCGGCAACAGGAGAGAAGGCCGTGGCCCGTATTGCCGGCGTGAACATTCCCACCAACAAGCGCGTGCTGATCGCGCTCCAGTACATCCATGGCATCGGCGAGAAGATCGCCGGCGAGATCGTCGAAAAGGTGAAGATCCCCGCGGATCGTCGCGTCAATCAGCTCAGTGACGCCGAGGTGCTTCAGATTCGCGAAGTGATCGACCGCGACTATCTCGTCGAGGGCGACCTGCGTCGCGAAGTCGGCATCAACATCAAGCGTCTGATGGACCTCGGCTGCTATCGCGGCCTGCGTCATCGTCGCGGTCTGCCGGTGCGCGGCCAGCGTACCCACACCAATGCGCGTACGCGCAAGGGGCCGGCCAAGGCCATCGCCGGCAAGAAGAAGTAAACGGGCGAATAGGAATGGCGAGTGGCGAGTAGGGTGCATCCCTATTCGCCATTCGCTACTCACCATTCGCTTCCACAGGTGTAGCCGCTGGCATTACGGCGGCGTTTGAGATCTCCAGGAAAGGTATTCAATGGGCAAGGAAGCCACCCGCGTTCGTCGTCGTGAGCGCAAGAACATCGCCTCCGGCGTCGCGCACGTGAACTCGTCGTTCAACAACACGACCATCACCATCACCGACGCGCAGGGCAACACGATTGCCTGGTCCTCCGCCGGCACGATGGGCTTCAAGGGCTCGCGCAAGTCGACGCCGTATGCCGCGCAGGTTGCCGCCGAAGACGTGTCCAAGAAGGCGCAGGAACACGGCATGCGCACGCTGGAAGTCGAAGTCGCCGGTCCCGGTTCGGGCCGCGAGTCGGCGCTCCGCGCGCTCCAGGCCGCGGGCTTCACCGTCACCTCGATCCGCGACGTGACCACGATCCCGCACAACGGTTGCCGTCCCCGCAAGCGTCGGCGCGTTTGATACGAGGTCGCGGGCGCATCGTCGTCCGCGATGACTTTTTTAAGAAGCCGCAGGTGCGACCTGCGGCCTTTCTCCAACGCCAGTATCTGCAACGGCAGTTTGACTGGCCTGTATGGGTGAAACAGTGACGATCCAGAAAAATTGGCAAGAACTGATTCGGCCGAACAAGCTCCAGGTGACCCCCGGCAGCGATCCGGCCCGCTTTGCGACCATCGTTGCCGAGCCGCTCGAGCGCGGCTTCGGCCAGACCCTCGGCAATGCGCTGCGTCGCATCTTGCTGTCCTCGCTGCAGGGCTCAGCGGTGCAGTCGGTGCACATCGACGGTGTGCTGCACGAGTTCTCCTCGATCGCGGGCGTCCGTGAGGACGTCACCGACATCGTGCTCAACATCAAGGACATCTCGATCAAGATGCAGGGCGAAGGCCCCAAGCGCATGGTCGTGAAGAAGTCCGGCCCGGGCGTCGTCACCGCCGGCGACATCCAGACCGTGGGCGACGTCGTGGTGCTCAATCCGGACTTGCAGATCTGCACGCTGGACGAGGGCGCCGAGATCCGCATGGAGTTCACGGTGGCGACCGGCAAAGGCTACGTGCCCGCCGAGCGCAACCGCCCCGAGGACGCGCCGATCGGTCTGATCCCGGTCGACAGCCTGTACTCGCCGGTTCGCAAGGTCTCCTACAAGGTCGAGAACACCCGCGAGGGCCAGATTCTCGACTACGACAAGCTGACCATGACGATCGAGACTAATGGCGCGCTGACGCCGGATGATTCGGTGGCCTATGCCGCGCGCATCCTCCAGGACCAGCTCAACGTGTTCGTCAATTTCGAAGAGCCGCGCAAGGAAGTCGCCCAGGAGATCATCCCGGACCTCGCCTTCAACCCGGCCTTCCTCAAGAAGGTGGACGAGCTCGAGCTCTCGGTGCGTTCGGCCAACTGCTTGAAGAACGACAACATCGTCTACATCGGCGACCTCGTGCAGAAGAGCGAAGCGGAAATGCTCCGCACCCCGAACTTCGGCCGCAAGTCGTTGAACGAAATCAAGGAAGTGCTGGCCCAGATGGGTCTGCACCTCGGCATGGAAGTGCCGGGCTGGCCGCCGGAGAACATCGACGAGCTCGCCAAGCGCTTCGAGGATCACTACTGATCCAGACTTACGACAAACTGAAGCGCGAATTCTTCGCGCTTCAGCGGGCGAACGCAGGCAGCCCACCTGAGCAACATGTCCGACGAACCGTCGCGGCAATCTTTATGTAAGGAATAGACACATGCGTCACGGCAAGGTTCATCGGAAGCTCAACCGCACCGCCGAGCACCGCAGGGCGATGTTCGCCAACATGGCGGCCGCGCTGATCAAGCACGAGCAGATCGTCACCACGCTGCCGAAGGCCAAGGAGCTGCGCCCGATCGTCGAGAAGCTCGTCACCCTCGGCAAGAAGGGCGGCCTGGCCTTGCGTCGCCAGGCGATCTCCGAGATGCGCGATAAGGATCAAGTCAGAAAGCTGTTCGACACACTGGCCACCCGTTACAAGGACCGCCAGGGCGGCTACACCCGCATCATCAAGGCCGGCTTCCGCTACGGCGACAACGCGCCGATGGCCGTGATCGAGTTCGTCGATCGCGATGTCGACGCCAAGGGCCAGGACTCCGGTCCGGTGCAGGCCAAGGAAGCCGAGGCGGCGTAAGCCGGTCGGTATCAGGTTTCGAGAAAGCGGCGCCCTCGGCGCCGCTTTTTTATTGGGAGGGGCGTAGATCCGCGGGACTATTCCTCCTTGATCCCAGCCTTTTGCGCGATCTCCTTCATTTCAGCGACTTCCTTGCCGATCGCTCCCGCCCAATCGCTGTAAGGCGCGAAGCTTGGCTCGAAGCCGACCTTGGCGAAGCGCTCGGCGACGGTGGGATTGTTGATTGTCTCCTCCAGGGCTGCCGACAGCTTGTCGTGAACGGCCGCCGCCAGGCCCTTGGGGGTGACCACGGCACCCCACGACGAGAAGTCGATGCCGGCATAGCCGAGTTCGGCGAGCGTCGGCACGTCGGGCAGGAAAGGCGTGCGCTTTGCCGAAAACACTGCCAGCACGCGGACAGTGCCGGCCTCGATCTGCGGCTTGACGGCGATCACGGTGTCGACGTGGTACTGGATGTGCTTGCCGATGAGGTCGTTCATCGCCGGCGCGCTACCCTTGTACGGCAAGTGGACCATCTTGATACCGGCGCTTGATTTGAACAGCTCGCCCGCAAAATGCGACACGGTGGCGACGCCGAAGGACGCGAGCGACAACTTGTCGGGATTGGCCTTCGCCTCGGCGACGAGCGAAGCCACGTCCGTGATCGGATTGTCCTTGTAGGTAACCAGCACCAGCGTGATCTTACCGACCCGGCCGAGCGGCTCGAAATCCTTTGCCGCGTCGTAAGGCACGCTTTCCTTCACGGCCGCCGGCAGCGTGAAGCTCGAGTTTGAGCTGAAGAATAGGGTGTATCCGTCAGGCGCCGAGCGCGCGACTTCCTTGGCTGCGATCGTGGTGCCGCCCCCCGGACGGTTCATGATGACGACGGGCTTGCCGAGCCGCGTCTCCAATTCGCCGCCGATGATACGCGCGACCACGTCGGAGGCGCCGCCGGGCGGGAAGGGGACGATCAATTGCAACGATTTTTCTGGATAGACCGCTTGGGCCTGTGCGATCGAATTGCCGCTGATCAGACCGAGCAACCCGAGCGCAACAGTGAGGGCCGTTATTTTCATCGGATGGTTCTTCCGTGTAACCTGAGCAAAAAAGCTCGGTCAGGCTTAGCAAAAATCGTTCCAGCACGGTCCAGACAGGGTTACGTGAGCGCCACGTCGCTGCCGGAACAGCTCGTCATCGTCTCACTGATCGGTGAGCGCCAATTGCGGCCCGATCCGCCGCATCCGATATCCCCATCATCGTTCTGATGGAGCTATTGCATGAACATCGACCTTTCCGGAAAAACTGCTCTGGTGACCGGCTCGACCGCCGGCATCGGCCACGCCATTGCCAAGGGGCTTGCGGCCTCCGGCGCGAGCGTCGTGATCAACGGCCGCGGCCAGGACAAGGTCGATGCGGCCGTGCGCAAGCTGGAAGGGACAGGCGCCAAGGTTCGCGGCATCGCCGCCGACGTTTCGACCACGGCGGGCTGCAAGGCGCTTATCGCAGCGCTGCCCGAAGTCGACATCCTCATCAACAATGCCGGCATCTTCGAGCCGAAGGACTTTTTCGAGATCCCGGACGAGGATTGGACCCGCTTCTTCGAGGTCAACGTGATGAGCGGCGTGCGGCTGTCGCGCGCTTACCTGATGGACATGCTCGAGCGCAACTGGGGCCGCATCGTCTTTATCTCCTCGGAGTCCGCACTCAACATACCCGTCGAGATGATGCACTACGGCATGACAAAGACCGCGCAGCTTTCTGTCGCGCGGGGCCTTGCACAGCTCACCCGCGGCACCGGCGTCACCGTCAATTCCATCCTGCCGGGACCGACGATGTCCGAGGGCGTCGAGACTTTCGTGACGAATCTCGCCAAGCAGAACGGACAGTCGGTGGATGAGGCCGCGGCCAATTTCGTCAAGCAGCACCGCCCGAGCTCGCTGCTGCAACGCTTCGCCAGCGTCGACGAGATCGCCAATATGGTGGTGTACGTCGCCTCGAAGGAAGCGTCCGCGACCAACGGAGCGGCGCTGCGCGCCGAAGGCGGCATCGTCAACACCATCGCCTAGCCAAAGCATGATCAGGAAAAGCGTGTAGCGGACTTCCGACAAGATCATGCTCAAATAAAAAGGTACGGGCATGCGACTTGCCGCTCTCCTAAAGCGCATGCGCGCGCTTGAGGTTGGTGGCGTTGATGGTGCCGAAGGTCTGGTCGAGGAAGGCGGGTGCTGCATTTTCGGTGTCGTCCTGGCGAAGGCCGGGATCCATAGCCACAGGAAGAACTTGTGGCGCGAGCTGGCAGCTCCGAGCCTTCGCCAAACTCAATCTTGTGGTTATGGTCCCGGGCTCGCGCTACGTGCGGCCCGGGACGACGACTGAGAATTAGAACGCGAACTGCGTGCGCATTGCGACGGCGTCGAACTTCGAGCCGACATCGGCGGTCGAGACCGGCGAGGCCTGCCGCGAGACGGTGCCGTGCAGGTAGTCGAGCATGAAGCGGACGTTGCCGTTGACATACCAGTTGAGCGCGGCGGTGTAGACGGTTTGCCGTCCGCCGGCGATGCCGTTGGCGGTCGCGAGCTGATCGTTGAGGTCGATCTGGCTCACGCGACCCGCGATCTCCCATGCGCCCCAGCCGCCGCCATCGAGCGAGAACGGATGCGCCGGCTTGACGCCGTTATAGGCGGCGTTTGCGGCGTTATAGGTATGGGTCTCGCCCGTCAGCACGTAGCCGGCCTGCGCGTAACCGCCCTGGAATTTGAGGCTCGGCGCGCCGACCAGCGGCACGCCGGTATTCGCACTGCGATCGACATTGTACCAGAAATACTCGCTCTGAAGAATGAGCGGTCCGTAGGTCGCGGCAGCTTCGACGCTGTAGACCTGTGCGCCGGAGGCATTGGCGATCGCACCCGTCGATACCAGCGTCGTCGGGTCGAGACGCAATTCCGGACGATCGCTGAGCGTGACCGTCTGCGTGTTCGCGATCAGATTGCGCGGCGGCTGGATCAGCCATTGTGCGTCGGCGCCGATATGCACCGAGTAGTCCTTGCCGCTGATCGGGTTGCCTGCCACGCGCGCCACGGCGCCGTATTGCTCGCTGGTGCCCGCCGGCGCCGCGCTCGAGGCGGAGTGGACCGCGCCGGTCGAAGGTCCGGTGACATAGCCGCCGATCCAGAGCTGGTCGTTGAACCAGCGTGCGCCGGCGGCGGAGCGGAAGTCGCCGGCGGCGATGTTGGTCGCGACCACGCCGGGCGAGGCGCGTTCCATGAACATGATGTCGTTCGAACTCGTGGCTTCGTCCAGCGTGTAGGGCAGGTCCATGATGCCGGCTTCGATCGCCATCCTGCCGCCAAACGGTTTCAGGCCGGTGTAGCTGAGATAGGCGTTCTCGACGCCGGAGACGCCGCCGCCCGGCAGTGAGCCTGAAGCTGCGCCGCCAAACCCGTCGGACGAGCCGCCGAAGTCGTAGACCAGCGCGAAATTCCAGTCGTTGAAGAATTTACCGGTGACACCGATGCGCGCGCGGCGGACGTTCTCGCCGCTGTCGAGCTTCTGCGGCACGGTGCCTGCCGTGTTGGGACGATAGTCGTAGCCGCCGACATCCCAGTGTACGCGGCTCGTGATGCCGACGCAGTTCGCCCCATCGGCGGTGCAGATGGTCGGGCGGTTGTTCGGCATCGTCACCACGACCCCGGAGGCCGGCGCCGGACCCTTGACAGGGATCGCAGCGTTGGCATTGGCGACGACGGCCTTCGCCTCCGAGCGCGCTTCCGCCTTGGCTTCGGCCTTGGTCTTCGCATTGGCTGCCGTGTTCGCGGCGGTCTGGCTTTGGAGCCTGTCGAGCTTCTGCTCGAGCATCTTCAACTGCTGTTTCAGGAGCGCGATCTCCTGATCGCTGCTGCCTGCCGATTGGGCCTGGGCCTGCGAGGCCGCCAGCGCACCGGCGAGACCAATCGCAGTCGCTGCAATTCTTGTCCTGCTCACGTCATCACTCCATCGGTTGGACCAACTTCCCCAAGTCGCGAACGGAGAGTCTAAGAATGATAGATGACTACCCCGCGACGGCGCGCCCCGGTTGCGGGGTTCCCACTGACGCAAATTCGCCGCAACCGAATCCGCCGTAAGCCACAATGCAGGATGATGGATGTCATGCCAATGCGTGCGCTCGCGCAGAATGTCCGCGATGCGCGCAGGGCTTGCATGCCGGGCGGCCAGACGGAGATCCGAATATTGCAGTCCGCCGGCCTTCTATTAGAGAACGAAGGCGCCTATATTCCGGCGTCTTTTCCAAGAGGTAGGAATGTTTCGATCGATCCGTGCCGCCGTCATCACGGCCTTGTGCATAGCCTTTTCGGCCCACTTCCATCCAGCCGCCGCGCAGGATCGTCGCGTTCCGTCGTCGCCGGTCGAGTTGCGGCTGTCCTATGCGCCGATCGTGCAGCGGGTGCAGCCGGCCGTGGTCAACGTCTATGCCGCCAAGATGGTACAGAACCGCAACCCGTTGCTCGACGATCCGATCTTCCGGCGCTTTTTCGGCGTTCCGGGTCAGCAGCCCGAGCAGATGCAGCGCTCGCTGGGCTCCGGCGTCATCGTCGATGCCTCCGGTCTCGTCGTCACCAACGTCCACGTCATCGAGGGTGCCGACCAGGTCAAGGTGTCGCTGTCGGACAAGCGCGAGTTCGAGGCCGAGATCCTGCTGAAGGATTCGCGCACCGATCTCGCAGTGCTGCGTCTGAAGGACACCAAGGAGAAATTCCCGACGCTCGACTTCACCAATTCCGACGAATTGCTGGTCGGCGACGTCGTGCTTGCGATCGGCAATCCCTTCGGCGTCGGCCAGACCGTGACCCACGGCATCATTTCGGCGCTCGCGCGCACGCAGGTCGGCATCACCGACTATCAGTTCTTCATCCAGACCGACGCAGCGATCAACCCCGGCAATTCCGGCGGCGCGCTGGTCGACATGAGCGGCAAGCTCGCCGGCATCAACACGGCGATCTATTCGCGTTCCGGCGGCTCGCAGGGCATCGGCTTTGCCATCCCGGCGAACATGGTGCGCGTCGTCGTCGCCTCGGCCAAGGGCGGCGGCAAAGCCGTGAAGCGGCCGTGGCTGGGTGCGCGGCTCCAGGCAGTCACGCCCGACATCGCCGATAGCCTCGGCCTGCGCTCGCCGACCGGTGCGCTCGTCGCAAGCGTGGTCGCGAACGGACCCGCCGCAAAGGCTGGCCTGAAATCGTCCGACCTGATCGTTACGATCGACGGCCAGACCGTGGACGATCCCAATGCCTTCGACTACCGTTTCGCCACGCGTCCGCTCGGCGGCACGGCGCAGATTGATGTGCAGCGCGGCGGCAAGCCGGTCAAGCTGACCGTGGCGCTGGAGACGGCGCCCGATACCGGCCGCAATGAGCTCGTCATCACCGCGCGCTCGCCGTTTCAGGGCGCGAAGGTTTCGACCATCACGCCGGCGGTCGCCGACGAACTGCATCTCGACGCCGACACCGAGGGTGTGGTGATCACCGATATCGGCGGCGATACCGCGGCCGCGGGTGTCGGTTTCCAGAAAGGCGATATCATTCTGTCGGTCAACAACCAGAAGATCAGCAAGACCGGCGATATCGAGAAGGCGGCCGCTGAACGCCAGCGGATCTGGCGCATCACGCTGGTGCGTGGCGGCCAGCAGATCAACGTCACGCTGGGCGGATGAGTCCGAAGCGACCACCGGAGATGCCGACTCTCTTCGCCGCGGCGGGGCTCGATCACGACGCGCCGCATCCGCTGCCGGACCGCCTGCGTCCGCGGGCGCTGTCGGAGGTCGTCGGCCAAGACCATATCCTCGGCCCCGATGGCGCGCTGACGCGCATGCTGGAGACGCGCACGCTGGGCTCGCTGGTGTTTTGGGGCCCGCCCGGCACCGGCAAGACCACAGTGGCGCGGCTGCTCGCGGACGCCACCGATCTGCATTTCGAGCAGATCTCCGCGGTGTTCTCCGGCGTTGCCGATCTCAAGAAGGCCTTTGATGCGGCGCGTGCCCGCCGCGAGATGGGCAAGGGCACGCTGCTGTTCGTCGACGAGGTCCATCGTTTCAACCGCGCCCAGCAGGATTCGTTTCTCCCCGTGATGGAGGACGGCACGGTGGTGATGGTCGGCGCCACCACCGAAAACCCGTCCTTCGAGCTCAACGCGGCGCTTCTGTCGCGTGCGCGCGTGCTGGTGTTCCGCTCGCTCGATGCGGCTGCGATCGAAAAGCTGTTTGCGCATGCCGAGGCGGTCGAGGGCCGCAAGCTGCCGCTCGATGCGGAGGCGCGTGCGGTGCTGGTGCGCATGGCCGACGGCGATGGCCGCGCCGCCCTGACGCTTGCCGAGGAAGTCTGGCGCGCCGCGCGCAAGGATGAACTCTTCGATGCCGCGCAGTTGCAGGAGATTTTGCAACGCCGTGCTCCGATCTACGACAAGTCGGCGGACGGTCACTACAACCTGATCTCGGCGCTGCATAAGTCGGTGCGCGGCTCCGATCCCGATGCCGCGCTCTATTATCTTGCGCGCATGCTCGATGCTGGCGAGGATCCGCTGTTCCTGGCCCGCCGCGTTGTGCGTATGGCGGTGGAGGACATCGGTCTTGCCGATCCACAGGCGCTTGTCATCGCCAACGCCGCCAAGGACGCCTTCGACTTCCTCGGCCACCCCGAAGGCGAGCTCGCGATCGCGCAGGCCGTGGTCTACCTCGCCACCGCGCCGAAATCGAACGCCGTCTACACCGCCTTCGGCGCGGCGATGCAAGTCGCAAAGCAGGGCGGCTCGCTGCTGCCGCCAAAGCACATTCTCAATTCCCCGACCAAACTGATGAAGTCGGAAGGCTACGGCGCAGCCTACGAATACGACCACGACGCCCCCGACGCCTTCTCGGGCCAGGACTACTTTCCGGAAGCCCTGGGCCGCCAGACCTTCTACGACCCGCCCGAGCGCGGTTTTGAGCGCGAGATCCGGAAGCGGCTGGATTATTGGGCAAAGCTGCGCAAGGAGCGGGGCGGAGACTAGGCTTTTGGAGCTTGCCAAGGGGTGGATTTACGGTTTACGTAACGCGTAATTCTCGGTAGTAAGGTCAAGAAATACTATGCCTCGCGAGCCCACTCACCCCGGCGAGCATCTTGCCGAAGAACTGCGAGAGCTCGGCATCACGGCTGCAGAACTGGCGCGTCAGATTGACGTCCCCGTCAATCGTGTGACTGGTATCATCAACGGTCAGCGCGGTATCACTGCCGACACGGCGCTGCGGCTTGCTCATTGGTTCGGCATGAGTCCTCAGTTCTGGATGAATCTTCAACAACAATATGAGCTGCGGCTCGCGGAGAAAGAGGTGGGGGCGCGGGTTGCTTCGCTGCCGCGCCGCGCGACCGCGATACGAAAGCTTGGAAAAACCGCATGAGCCGCCGCATCAAGAGAATGAACCCAAAGCCTCGTTCGCGCGACGAGCGCGACGATTCGCGTCCGCATCAGACGCGCAGTGCAAAGAAGGCGGGGCCGCGTCCGAGCGGCAAGCCCGGCACGAAGCCGCCGCGGTTTGCCTCCGAGCGCACCGAGCGGCGCCTGCCCAAGTCTGCTCTGGGAAAGTCTGCTCAGGGAAAGCCCGCGCTGGAAAGGTCCGAGCCCGCTAAACCCGTCGAGGCGCTGCTGCCGACCAAGGTGCAGACCGTCACCGTGACCGCAGACGAGAACAACATGCGCGTCGATCGCTTTCTGGAGGCGCGCTTTCCCGGGCTTTCGTTCTCCCACATCCAGCGCGTGGTGCGCAAAGGCGAGTTGCGCGTCGATGGCAAGCGCGTCGACAGCAAGGACCGCCTCGAGGAGGGGCAAAGCGTCCGCATTCCGCCGCTCAAGCTGGATGCGCCGAAGGCGGCGGCAGGCTCGCTGTCGGAAGCTGCTCAGAAGACGCTTCAGGCGCTGAAGGAGATGACCATCTACGAGGACGACGACGTCCTCGTGCTGAACAAGCCGGCCGGCCTCGCCGTGCAGGGCGGCTCGGGCATGACGCGGCACATCGACCAGATGCTGGAAGTGATGCGCGACGCCAAGGGCCAGAAGCCGCGCCTGGTGCACCGAATCGACAGGGAGACCTCGGGCTGCCTGCTCGTCGCCAAGACGCGCTTTGCCGCAAGCCATCTGACCGGTGCGTTCCGCTCGCGGTCGGCGCGAAAGACCTATTGGGCGCTGGTGCCGGGCCTGCCGAAGCCGAAGCAGGGCCGCATCTCGACGTTTCTTGCGAAGGAAGAAAGCGAGGACGACACCATCATGCGCATCGCCCAGCATGGCGACGAAGGCGCGAGCCATGCGGTGACCTATTACGCGGTGGTCGAGACCGCCGGCAACAAGCTTACCTGGGTGTCGTTGAAGCCGGTGACCGGCCGCACGCATCAGCTCCGCGCGCACATGGAGCATATCGGCCATCCCATCGTCGGCGATCCCAAATATTTCAATATCGAGAACTGGCAACTGCCGGGTGGCCTGCAAAACCGGCTGCATCTTTTGGCGCGCCGGATCGTGATCCCGCATCCGCGCGGCGGTGTGATCGATGCTACCGCGCCGCTGCCGCCGCACATGCAGCAGTCGTGGAATTTGCTCGGCCTCGATGCAACCAGATTTGATCCGATCGAGAACGCGCCGGAGGAGTAGGGCTGAACCCCGCGGTTGCGATTAAGGTCCGTCGTTGCGAGGAGCCCTTGCGACGAAGCAATCCAGAATTTTGCCGCGGAGGCATCCTGGATTGCTTGTGCGCCAGGCAAGCTGGCGCGGTCCAACCGGTGGAAGTCCGGTCCGGGTAAGCCGTAGCGGGCGCCCGGTAGTGAGTGTTGCGGTGTCGTCGGCGACGGCGGCAGCGAAGCGTACACAACGATGCTGTGGGGTGGCTATTGAGCCGCGAAAGACAGAAACTCGTAGAGGCCGAGGCGGTAAGCAACGTCGAAGGCAACATGTGCGGTCCCGTTATGCGAGGGGCTGACGCTCTGCCGTGGTCGAAGACAGAGCGATCTGCGAAAGGAGCTGGTGGAGCGAAGGGCCGCGACCAAGGGGAATGCGGACCAGCAAAGCACGACCCGGACGCCGAGCCGGACGAGCGTGACACAGGCGCTGGAGCGCATACGACGAACTGCAAGGGAAAGGAAGAAGGAGAGGTTCACCGCGCTGCTTCACCACATCGATCCCGACCTGCTCGAGGCGGAGTTCTTCGCGTTGAAGAAGCATGCCGCGCCGGGCACGGACGGGGTGACGTGGCGGGACTATGAGCAAGATCTCAAGGCCAACCTTGAGGATCTGCATGCCCGTGTCCACCGGGGAGCGTACCGGCCGCAGCCGTCGCGGCGGGTCTACATCCCAAAGCCGGACGGACGGCAGCGCCCGCTGGCGATCGCGGCCCTCGAGGACAAGATCGTGCAGCGGGCAACGGCTGTG
>NZ_JADPKQ010000361.1:0-26883 GCF_023074015.1 Bradyrhizobium sp. 142 | reverse complement strand
GAGCGCCTTCCAATTGTCCCGGCGGAAATTGGCAATGGTGCGATAGCCCGGCACCAATTGCTTCATCAGCCAGATCAGTTCGAGGTTGCGCCCGGCCTCGCGCTCGAGCGCCCGCGAGGAGCGGATCCGGTTGGTGTAGCCATAAAGATAGAGCTTCAGCAGATCGGCGGGATCGTAAGGCGGTTGTCCTGCCCCGCCGCCTGACCCGGCATGGCCGAAGCCAAGCCGCTCAAGATCCAGCGTGGCAACAAACGCCTCGATCGCGCGAACAGGGTTGTCGCCACCCACATAATCCTCCACCCGCGCAGGCAGAAGGCTCACCTGATCCCGGCTAACCCCGGTCTTGAACATGCGATTCGCCATGCCGAATCGTACACTGCTTCGAGCTAACGGCCAGATTCTTGCCCAGTCTCGCAGCGCAATCCGGGACAGTTTACCGCGGCCGCAGCGGCCCCGGATTGCGCGAAGCGAAATCCAGGCTACGGGATTCCGCTCTAAACCACCGCCAGCTTGCGGTCGATCACCAGTAGCACACGCTCCAGCTCATGGCCGCGGCGCAGGATCAGGCCGGTCGCAGAGATCACGCTGTACATGCCCTGCTTGCGCGCAAGCCTCGGGTCTTTCTCGATGCGATAGATCGGCACCTCGGAAGCGCGGCGAAAGACCGAGAACACGGCACGGTCCTTGAGGAAGTCGATGGCGTAGTCGCGCCACTCACCGTCGGCAACCATCCGGCCGTAGAGATTGAGGATGCGGTGCAGCTCGAGCCGATTGAACGTCACCCGGCCAAGCTGGGCATTGGCAGCGGCAGGGCGCGCCACCGCGCGCTGCTCGCTCGGATCGGCATCCTCCGACATCAGACTCATGGAGCGCCTCCTGTTGCACAGCATAGTCGCGTCCGCGAAGACCGTCCTCGGAACCGCGGATCATGACGGCTGCATGATTGCGCCAACGGTTCGCCTCTGCAAGAGGTTCCCGCCCAAACCAGCCAATCAGGCGCCAATCAGCCCACACGCAACAGTGGAACTTCCCAGCGACAAACCGTCACGGGATCGTTAGCGGGAATCATAGTCTCGCCGCTTTTCCGCCTAGCGACTGCCGCCCTGCATTGCGAAAAGGTTGGTGTGCGTTGACCCGGTCCTTTCGGTTCCGGATTCCTCAGCCCCCAGCCCCCCGGGGTCGTCAGGATCGGGTCTGTACGCGCGACAAGGAGGGCCAACGCAAGTTGGTCCTTTTTTGTTTGTGTCGGGATGTGTCTGCCTCGACCGGCTTCTCTCTGGCTCCCGCGAAGACTCTCTGCCCTCATCCTGAGGAGCCGCGCTCTTCGCGCGGCGTCTCGAAGGATCGAGGCCGGAATCCATCAGCGGGGCCTGCATGGTTCGAGACGCGCGCAAGGGCGCGCTCCTCACCATGAGGATTGTGAGCGAGTACGACGCTTGGGGAGAATCGAATCAGTGCAGCGACAGCGACGTATACGCCGCGCCCAGCATCGGTCCCGGCTTCTCGCGGCTGCCGTCCTGGACATAGACCACCGCACCGTCGACGCCGTCGCGGGTGAGGTTTTCGATCGGCACCGTCCAGCTTTCCGACTGTCCGGTCCAATCACCGACCTTGAGCAGGTTGCGCACGACGTTGTGATAGGTGACCTGCTGCCCGCGATTTTCGCCGCGGGTGATTGTGATCGGCACCGACCTGGCGACCGAGCAGATCCAGACCTCGCCGTGCGAGACCACAGGCTCCTTGCTCGCGGCCACCGAGACGTTGATCTGCTTGCCCGAGAGCGACATCGATACCGGCACGCTCATCACGCCGGGGCCCTTGTCGGTCTTGCCGATGGCGCTTTCGATGCCGGCACGGTCGCTGCCGATGACGTGCGTGGAGCCGTTGACCACGGCCTGCGGCGTATAGACCTCACGGTCCCCGCGCATGCGCGAATAGGCGCGCTGGCGTGCAGAGAAGCGCGAATCCGCCAGCGTGTCCTTCCAGCCGAGATAGTCCCAATAATCGATCGGCATGCTCAGCGCGATGATCGAGGGGTCACTGGAGAGGTCGCCGATGATCTTGTCGGCAGGCGGGCAGGATGAGCAGCCCTGCGAGGTGAAGAGCTCGACCACCGCGCGAGGGTCAGCCTCGGCAGGACGGATGACGGCGACGATCGCACAGATACCAAGTGCTCCCGACCAGAGGGCACCGGACCAACGTGAAACCAGATGGGAAGCCGTCATTGCTGTCATGTCGTACGCCGCACACCATTGCTCGTGAGAAGGGAATTACCGCCGGATGGTCACCTTAGTCTTACGGACGCGTCACATTCAAACGTCCAGGCAACCATCCAAGGCGAGGTATTTCGCCGGGTGGGCCGTCTGAAGCTGCCGCAAACGCGCGAAGGCGGCCTTGTGATAGGCCGCCTTCGTTTAACCTTCTACTCACTTCGCAGTGAGCCACTGATCACAAATCCGCGCTCACGCCGCGAGTTTGCGCAGCACATAGTGCAGGATCCCGCCGTTGCGGTAGTAGTCGAGCTCGTCCAGCGTATCGATGCGACAAAGCAGCGAAACGCGCTGCAGCGAGCCGTCGCCGGAGACGATTTCCGCGGTCAGCTTCTGACGCGGCTTCAAATCGCCGACGAGGCCGCGCAGCGTGACCTTCTCGTCACCCTTCAGACCGAGCGACGACCAGGAGGTACCTTCCTCGAAGGTCAGCGGCAGCACGCCCATTCCGACCAGGTTGGAGCGATGGATGCGCTCGAAGCTCTGGCAGATCACGGCGCGGACGCCGAGCAGGCGGGTGCCCTTCGCCGCCCAGTCGCGCGATGAGCCATTGCCGTATTCGGCGCCGGCAAACACCACCAGCGGCACCTGCTCGTGCTGGTACTTCATCGCGGCGTCGTAGATCGACATCTGCTCGCCGTCGGGCCAATGCTTGGTGAGACCGCCTTCGGGAATGTTGCCGTCGGCGCCCTTGAGCATGAAGTTCTTGATGCGGATGTTGGCGAAGGTGCCGCGCATCATCACTTCATGGTTGCCGCGCCGCGTGCCGTACTGGTTGAAGTCGGCGGGGCGCACCTGGTGCTCGCTGAGATACTTGCCCGCGGGCGAGGTGAGCTTGATCGAACCGGCCGGCGAGATGTGGTCGGTGGTGATCTTGTCGCCGAACATGGCGAGGATGCGCGCCTCGACGATATCGGTGACCGGCTCCGGCTCCTTCTTCATGCCGTCGAAGTAGGGCGGGTTCTGCACATAGGTCGAGCTCATGTTCCAGCGATAGGTCTCGCTCTCAACCGTCTTGATCTTGCGCCAGTTGGTGTCGCCCTTGAACACGTCGGCGTACTTCTTCTTGAAGATCGACGCGGTCACGAACTTCTTCATGAAGGCGTTGATCTCCTTGGTCGTCGGCCAGATGTCCTTGAGGTACACCGGCTTGCCGTCCTTGCCTTCGCCGAGCGGCTCGACGGCAAGGTTCTTGGTCACGCTGCCGGCCAGCGCGTGGGCGACGACGAGCGGCGGCGAGGCCAGGTAGTTCGCCTGTACGTCCGGCGAGACGCGGCCCTCGAAGTTGCGGTTACCGGAGAGCACGGCTGCTGCGACGATGCCATTGTCGTTGATCGACTTCGAGATCTCCTCGGGCAGCGGACCGGAATTGCCGATGCAGGTGGTGCAGCCGAAGCCGACCAGGTTGAAGCCGACCTTGTCGAGGTCGGTCTGGAGACCGGAATCGGCGAGATAGGCTGCGACAACCTGGCTGCCCGGGGCAAGCGAGGTCTTCACCCACGGCTTTGCCTTGAGGCCCTTGGCTGCAGCGTTACGCGCCAGCAGTCCGGCGCCGATCAGCACGCTCGGATTCGAGGTGTTGGTGCAGGAGGTGATGGCGGCGATGACGACGTCGCCGTGGCCGATATCGAAGTTCTTGCCCTCGACCGCGAAGCGTTTTGCGGGCTCCTCCGCTTTCTTGTACTCGGTGCTGAGCGCGAGCGAAAACCCTTCGGCCACCGCGGGTAGCGCGATGCGGCCTTCGGGGCGCTTCGGGCCGGCCATCGACGGCACGACGTCGCCGAGGTCGAGCGTGAGGGTCTCCGTGAACACCGGGTCCGCCGACTTGGCGGTGCGGAACAGGCCCTGCGCCTTGGCATAGGCCTGCACCAGCGCGACGCGCGCCGACGCGCGGCCGGAGGTCTTCAGATAATCGATCGCGGCAGCGTCGACCGGGAAGAAGCCGCAGGTCGCGCCGTATTCGGGGGCCATGTTGGCGATGGTCGCCTTGTCGGCGACGGAGAGGTGGTCGAGGCCGGGACCGAAGAACTCGACGAACTTGCCGACCACGCCGAGCTTGCGCAGCATCTGCGTCACGGTGAGCACGAGGTCGGTCGCGGTGACGCCTTCCTTCATCGCACCCTTCAGCTTGAAGCCGACGACGTTGGGCAGCAGCATCGACAGCGGCTGACCGAGCATGCAGGCTTCCGCCTCGATGCCGCCGACTCCCCAGCCGAGCACGGCGAGACCGTTGACCATCGTGGTGTGGGAGTCGGTGCCGACGAGCGAGTCGGGATAAGCGACCTCGAAGGTGCCGGTCTTCTTGCCGACCGTCATCTTCTCCTTCTTGGTCCAGACCGTCTGGGAGAGATATTCGAGATTGACCTGGTGGCAGATGCCGGTGCCGGGCGGCACCACGGAGAAGTTCGAGAACGCCTTCTGGCCCCACTTCAGGAACTCGTAGCGCTCCTGGTTCTGCTTGTATTCCTCGGTGACATTCTTGCCGAAGGCCTTGTTGTCACCGAAGAAATTCACGATCACGGAGTGGTCGATGACAAGATCGACCGGCACCAGCGGGTTGATCTTCTCCGCATCGCCGCCGAGCTTCTGCATCGCGTTGCGCATCGCGGCGAGATCGACCACCGCCGGCACGCCGGTAAAATCCTGCATCAGCACGCGGGCGGGACGGAACGCGATCTCATGCTCAAGCGACTTCTTGCGCAGCCATTTCGATACCGCGACGATGTCCGCTTTCTTGACCGAGCGGCCGTCCTCATTGCGCAAGAGGTTCTCGAGCAGGACCTTCATCGAATAGGGAAGCTTGGAAATTCCCTTCAAACCATTCTTCTCGGCCGTGGGCAGGCTGTAATAGACATAGGTCTTGGCGCCGACCTTGAGGGTCTTTTTGCATTTGAAGCTGTCGAGCGAGGTCATGAAGGAAATCCCAATTGTTAGTTATACCCGGCAAGGGGTATTTTAACACCGTCAGCGAATCCGGCTGGGTCGCTTGCAGGGGCAGGTTGAGTTGCTGCATCAAGTAGTTCCGGGCTTATAGAAGCTTTCTAACCGCGCCGCCACAGCCACAATCGTACCGCAGCAATTCGCGAGCCAAAAATTCTGATGCGCTACCCCAAGATTTACTTAGGGTTTCCGTGGGGGCTCTCTTGAGAGCTTCAGCAGGCGGAGAAATGCGGCTTTGCGGCAGCGGGCTCACATGCGTGCGGGGCGGCCGCGAGGTGTTTACCGGGCTCGATTTCGACGCGGCGGCCGGGGAAGCAATCGCCGTCATCGGCCGCAACGGATCGGGCAAGACGTCGCTGCTGCGGCTGATCGCGGGCCTGCTCATTCCGGCCGGCGGCACGATCGCACTGGCGGGGGGCGATGCCGAGCTGACGCTGCCCGAGCAGTGCCACTATCTCGGCCATCGCGATGCCCTGAAGCCGGCACTGAGCGTGGCGGAAAACCTGTCGTTCTGGGCTGATTTCCTGGGCGGAGAGCGTTTTGACGCGGCCGAGAGCCTCGCCGCCGTCGGCCTCGACCACGCCAGCGATCTGCCAGCCGCGTTCCTGTCGGCCGGACAGCGCCGCCGGCTCTCGCTGGCCCGTCTGCTCACGGTCTGCCGCCCGGTCTGGCTGCTGGACGAGCCGACCACGGCACTGGACATCGCCGGCCAGGACATGTTCGGCGGCCTGATGCGCGACCATCTCGCCCGCGGCGGCCTGATCATCGCCGCCACCCACGCGCCGCTCGGCATCGAATCGCGCGAGCTGCGGATCGGGGGCATGGTATGATTCTGATCGACCCTCAGTTTTCCAAGCGGCTAGGCCGCGCCCTCTTCGTTCCCTCCCCCCTTGTGGGGGAGGGTCAGGGAGGGGGGTGCCACACGGCGCGCTTTCTCGGTCCAAGGGCACAGGAAGCAGGCGCTCTGTTGCTGGCTACCCGCCTTCCAAAAGCAACTCTCCCGGAGCTACCCCCCTCCCCAACCATCCCCCACGAGGGGGGAGGGAGCGCAGCGTGCGCGCGGCACGCGGCGGCTACTTGCTGCGGGTACTCCTCCCAGGAGGGCACCCCATGACCGCCTTCGCCGCCCTCATTCGCAGGGACATCCGGATCGCGCTTCGCGTAGGGGGCGGGGCGCTGATTGGCGTGCTGTTCTTCCTGACCGTGGTAGTGTTGATGCCGTTCGCCGTCGGGCCGGACCTTGCGCTGTTGTCTCGGCTCGGGCCGGCCATTCTCTGGCTGGGGGCGTTGCTGGCCAGCCTCCTGACCCTCGACCGGCTGTTCATGGCCGACCATGAGGACGGCTCGCTCGACCTGATCGCGATGAGCCGGACACCGCTGGAACTGGCCTGTGCCGCCAAGGCGCTGGCGCATTGGCTGGCGGCCGGCCTGCCGCTGATCATCGCAACCCCCGTGCTCGGCCTGCTGCTCAACCTCGACATGGTCGCGACCGGCGCGGTGGCGCTGACGCTGCTCGCCGGCACCCCGGCCCTGACCTTCACCGGCATGATCGGCGCCGCGCTGGCGGTGACGCTGCATCGCGGCGGGCTGTTGATGGCGGTTCTGGTGCTGCCGCTGTCGATTCCCGTACTGATCTTCGGGGTTGCCGCCTCGCAGGCCGCCATCGTCGGGCCGATGTCGTTCGGCGCGCCGTTCTCGATCCTCTGCGCGCTGTCGCTGGTCAGCCTCGTGGTCGGCCCCTTCGCCGCGGCGGCGAGCCTGAAGCATGGGCTGGACTGACCTTGACCCCGATCAATTTTCGCTACGGACTTTCGTGCTGATTGCCTGAGCGGCCACCGGCGATTATCAGAATACCATGACGCTGATCGACCTTGCCAATCCGACACGGTTCCTCGCGCTGACAGCGCGGGTGATGCCGTGGCTTGCTGCCGCGACCATCGCCCTGCTCGCGATCGGCCTCTATCAGTCCGCTGTTGCGCCCGACGATTACCAACAGGGCGCGACGGTGAAGATCATGTTCATACACGTCCCCAACGCCTGGCTGTCGATGTTCGTCTGGGGAGTGATGAGCATCGCCTCGCTCGGCACGCTGGTGTGGCGCCATCCGCTCGCCGACGTCGCCGCGAAGGCCGCAGCTCCGATCGGCGCCGCCTTCACCTTTCTCGCGCTGCTCACGGGATCGCTGTGGGGCCGGCCGATGTGGGGCACTTATTGGGAATGGGACGCGCGGCTGACGTCGGTGCTGATCCTGTTCCTGATGTATCTCGGGCTGATGGCGCTGTGGCGCGCGGTCGACGATCCCTCGCGCGCGGCGCGCGCCGCGGCAGTGCTGACGCTGGTCGGCGCGATCAACCTGCCCATCATCAAGTTCTCGGTCGACTGGTGGAACACGCTGCACCAGCCGGCCTCGGTGATGCGCATGGGCGGCTCGGCGCTCGACAGATCGTTCCTGATTCCGCTGCTGGTGATGGCGATCGCGTTCACGCTGCTGTTCGTCACGCTGCACTTGGCGGCAATGCGCAACGAGATCCTGCGCCGCCGTGTCCGCTCGCTGCAAATGATCCAGGCGAGCCGTATAGCGTTTTCGAGCGAATTGGGCGCCGGTCCGCGTGAAGGCAGCGCGTCAAAAGGAGCCGGGACCGCATGATGACATCGCTCGGCCCCTACGCGTCCTTCATCGTGACATCCTATGCCGCCGCGGCCCTCGTGGTGGCGATCCTGATCGGCTGGGTCGTGCTCGACCATCGCAGCCAGACCCGGCGCCTGCGCGAGCTCGACCGCAGCGGCATCACTCGCCGCTCGGGCAGTAGCGCGGTGGATGCGCCAAGAACGATCACAAGAACGATCACATGAGCGATCAATCGACCCCCGCGACGCCGCAGCGACGCACCCTCCTGATGGTGCTGCCGCTGATCGCCTTCATCGTTCTTGCGCTGCTGTTCTGGTTGCGGCTCGGCAGCGGCGATCCCGCGCGCATCCCCTCCGCGCTGATCGGGCGGCCGGCGCCGCAGACTATGTTGCCGCCGCTCGATGGGTTGCAGGACAATGGCGCGCCGGTGCCGGGCCTCGACCCGGCGGCGTTCAAGGGCAAGGTGAGCCTGGTCAACGTCTGGGCGTCGTGGTGTGTGCCCTGTCATGACGAGGCGCCGCTTTTGACCGAACTGGCAAAAGACAAGCGCTTCCAGCTCATCGGCATCAACTACAAGGATGCACCGGACAACGCGCGGCGCTTCCTCGGCCGCTACGGCAATCCGTTCGGCCGCGTCGGCACCGACGCCAATGGCCGCGCCTCGATCGAATGGGGAGTGTACGGCGTGCCCGAGACCTTCGTCGTCGGACGCGAAGGCACCATTGTCTACAAGCTGGTCGGACCGATCACGCCGGACAATTTGCGGACCGTCCTGTTGCCGCAGCTGGACAAGGCGTTGAAATAGGAAAGTATCGTCATGCCCCGCGAAGGCAGGGCGATTGAAGAAAGACGTGGCTAGAAGCTCGCCTGCGGCCCATCCTTCGAGACGCCCGCCTGCGTTGGGGATGAGGTCGCATTTTTCGGCGGGATATCTAACCCTCATGGTGAGGAGCCCGCCAAAGCGGGCGTCTCGAACCATGCAGGCCGAGCTCGTCCCACAACCTCCCGCCCTCATATGCGAAAGCCCTACCCCGCGAAGGCGGGACAGGGCATGACGCGTATATGGGCAGCTCGGTTTACGCCACCGCTTACGCTACAGCTTCCTTGGCCTTCTCCGCGCGCTTGCGCTCGTTCGGGTCGAGGTGCTTCTTGCGCAGGCGGATCGACTTCGGCGTGACCTCGACGAGTTCGTCGTCCTCGATATAGGCGAGCGCCTTTTCCAAGGTCATCCGGATCGGCGGGGTCAGGCGCACCGCTTCGTCCTTCGACGTGGTGCGGATGTTGGTGAGCTGCTTGCCCTTGAGCACGTTGATCTCGAGATCGTTGTCGCGGGTGTGCTCGCCGACGATCATGCCCTTGTAGACCTTCCAGCCCGGCTCGATCATCATCGGACCGCGGTCTTCCAGCTTGAACATGGCGTAGGCCACCGCGTCGCCTTGGTCGTTGGAGATCAAGACGCCGTTGCGGCGGCCCTGGATCTCGCCCTTGTAGGCGGCATAGCCGTGGAAGATGCGGTTCATGATCGCGGTACCGCGGGTGTCGGTCAAAAGCTCGCCCTGATAGCCGATCAGGCCGCGGGTCGGCGCGTAGAACACCAGCCGCAGGCGGTTGCCGCCGGAGGGGCGCATCTCGATCATCTCGGCCTTGCGCTCGCTCATCTTCTGCACGACGACGCCGGAATGCTCCTCGTCGACGTCGATCACGACCTCTTCGATCGGCTCCTGCCACGCACCGGTGGCCTCGTCCTTCTGCAGCACGACGCGCGGACGTGACACCGAGAGCTCGAAGCCCTCGCGACGCATGGTTTCGATCAGGATTGCGAGCTGCAATTCGCCGCGGCCCGACACCTCCATGGAATCCTTGTCGGAGGCTTCGACGACGCGTAGCGCGACATTGCCTTCGGCCTCGCGCAGCAGGCGGTCGCGGATCATGCGCGAGGTCACCTTGTCGCCTTCGGTGCCGGCGAGCGGCGAGTTATTGACGATGAACGACATCGACACGGTCGGCGGATCAATCGGCTGTGCCGGCAGCGGCACCTCGACGGAGGGATCGCAGAAGGTGTCGGCGACGGTGCCCTTGGTGAGGCCCGCAATCGCAACGATGTCGCCTGCATCGGCTTCATCGAGCGGCGTACGCTCGATGCCGCGGAACGCCAGGATCTTGGTGATGCGGCCCTGCTCGATGGTCTTGCCGTCGGCGCCCAGGACCTTCACGGCCTGGTTCGGCTTGATCGAGCCCGAAGTGATGCGGCCGGTGATGATGCGGCCGAGATAGGGGTTGGCTTCGAGGATGGTGCCGATCATGCGGAACGGGCCTTCCTCGACGGTCGGCGGCGTGACATGGCGCACGATCAGGTCGAACAGCGGCTGCATACCGGCATCGTGGGAGCCGTCGGGGCTCTCAGCCATCCAGCCCTGCTTGGCCGATCCATACAGGATCGGGAAATCGAGCTGCTCCTCGCTGGCGTCGAGCGCCGCGAACAGGTCGAACACCTCGTTGATGACCTCGGTTGGGCGCGCGTCGGGGCGGTCGACCTTGTTGATGACGACGATTGGCTTGAGACCGACCTTGAGCGCCTTGGAGACCACGAACTTGGTCTGCGGCAGCGGGCCTTCCGCGGCGTCCACCAGCACCAGCGCGCCATCCACCATGTTGAGGATGCGCTCGACCTCGCCGCCGAAATCGGCGTGGCCGGGGGTATCGACGATGTTGATGCGGGTATCCTTCCACTGCACCGACGCCGCCTTGGCCAGAATGGTGATGCCGCGCTCGCGCTCCAGATCGTTGGAGTCCATGGCGCGCTCAGTGACCTTCTGGTTCTCGCGATAGGTCCCGGATTGCTGGAGCAGGCGGTCGACGAGCGTAGTTTTGCCGTGGTCGACGTGGGCGATGATAGCAACGTTGCGGAGGTTCATGAGTGAGCTTCTTTGCGGTCGAACAATGGGTTAAGCGCGATCTCGCCGGTCGGACCGGGACCTCTTCTCGGACAACGCTGGAAACAGGAAAACGGGCGCTTTCCGCCCTAAAAGGAAGCCCGGCTATCTCTACCGGGCACCCTGCGTTGCGGCGCAATATATGCAAAAAACGCCAAAAAACAATGCGTTCTTTCGCGGTTGGTTGACTGAATTTTGTCCGGGAATTCCCGGGGCTTAGGGCCGCTTCAAGCCCAATCCTGGGCTGCGCCGCCGGTCTGATCGCAAAGTGGGGCGGATCAGGCCTGCCAGATCAGCCTTGTCAATCAGCCTTATGCGCCGAGCCGAGGCCCGTCTCCTCGGTCGGGTAGACCCCGCTCAGCACCTCCTCGAAATGCAACTTCACGGCGTCGTTGCACAGGCAGGCGCGCAACCGCAGGCCGTCGCGGTTGCGGACCAGGATCGACCCGCGCCGCGTCTCGAGCACACCTTCCGCCTTGAACGATTGCAGCACGCGGCTGGCATAGCTGCGGCCGACGCCGAGCAATGTCGCAAGCTGCTCATGCGTCAGCGGGACGCTGCTCTCGTCACCGGTCCGCTCCATCGCCGCCAGGATCCACTTGGCCGTGCGCCGCTCGATCGAGTGGATGGCATTGCAGGCGGTCGACTGGAAGATCTGCGCCAGCATGCAGTCGGCGTAGCGGGCGAAGACGTTCCGCAACGAGACCGAACGCTGCTTTGCCGCTTCCAGCTTGCCGACGTGAATGCGCGCAAATGGCCCGCCGAATTTCACGCAGATGCGGGTATAGGCCGGCAGAAATCCCTCGCTGACGATGCCACCCACCGCGCCTTCGCGACCGACCAGAATGGTCTCGACGTCACGGCCGTCCTCATTGGGAACGAGGAAGGTCGCAAGCGCCGGACCGCAGGGAAAATGGACGACCTGGACGTCGTCGCCGGGATTGTAGAGCAGTTCGTTGGCCGCAGCGTTCTCGACACTGATATGCGGTGCAAGTAGCGCGTAGTCCGCCTGGCTCAGACGACGCAGCAGATTGTTGGTCGGCCGGCTGCTGACCTCGATTGCCTTGCCGGTACGCGCGTCCATCGTGAACTCCTCATCCGCCCCTCCACATTAGCGAGTTCCGTCCAGATACTGTGTGCACGAGTGGACAGACGGAACAACTACGTTGTGATCGGTTTCGTTCCAGGAACCCTCCGATGCGCTGGACACAGGCATCGTGTTGCGGAAGTCCCGATCCGAGAAACTTCCAAGATGCGATCATGGCTTCCGCTTTACCCGACGGCTCCGATTGTCCCGCCGATGTCCTGATCGTCGAGGACGATCCGATCATCGCGATCGACTTCGAGGATCGCCTGCTCGGATTTGGCGTGAAGAGCGTGCGCACGGCGGGCTCGGTGGCGCAGGCACTGGCGGCGATCGCGCTGCGGGCACCTGATTTCGCTCTGCTCGACGTCGAGCTGACCCGCGAGAACAGCTTTGCGGTCGCCGAGCGGCTGGCGGCGCTGGAAATTCCCTTCGTCTTCGTCACCGGCTACGGGGACGAGACACGGATCGCACCCGATTTCGTCAAACGGCCGCGTTTGCAGAAGCCCTGCTCCAGCGAGGCGCTCGAGGCCGCGCTACGGTCGCGTGGCGCCTGAAGCCGCTCACGCCAGCTTGGGATCCAGCATGGTCGACCACAGTGCAACATCGGCACGGTCGCGCAAGGTCACCGTCATCTGGCCGGAGGCGCCGTCGATCTTGACGTGACCGAAGAACTGCATGCCGGCGGATGGCGGCAGGTTCTGGTTGTCCTTCCCCGGCGCCTTGACGAAGCGCACCTCCGGTCCAAAAGTGTTGTCGAGCGCATTCGGACCGAAAGTGCCCGCATGCAGCGGGCCCGAGACGAATTCCCAGAACGGCTCAAAATCCTGGAACTGCGCCTTGTTCGGATCGTAATAATGCGCAGCGGCGTAGTGCACATCCGCGGTCAGCCACACCGTGTTGCTGATCGGCGCCATCTTGATGAAGCGCAGGATATCGGCGATCTCGAATTCGCGGCCGCGCACCGGACCGTCGCCTTGCGCAACAGCCTCCGAACCGCCTTTCGGCGTGTCCGAGACGATCAGGCTGAGCGGCATGTCGGATGCGATCACCTTCCAGGTGGCGCGCGAGTTGAGCAGGCCGCGCTTGAGCCAGGCAATCTGGTCGGGCCCGAGGAAGTAGCTGGCGGGACCGTAAGCGGTGTCGAGATTGGCGCCGTTCGGGCCGCGATAGCTGCGTTCGTCGAGCACGAACACGTCGAGATGCGGGCCGTAGGAGATCTGGCGATAGACCCGGCCCGGCTCGGCAATGCTCTCGCGCATCGGGTACATCTCGTGAAAGGCGCGGCCTGCACGGGCCGCGAGCAGCATGATGTCGCGCTCCTTGTAGATCGCCGGCAGCTCCTTCGACAGCGACCAGTTGTTGGTCACCTCGTGATCGTCCCACTGCACGAAGATCGGCACCTCGGCATTGAAGGCGCGAAGATTGTCGTCGGTGAGATTGTATTTGTGCGCGGCACGGTACTCGTCCAGCGTCTCGGCGACCTTGGCCTTCTCGGGGATCGTGACATTTTTCCAGATCTTGCCGTCGGCGAGTTTCACCTCGGACGCGATCGGGCCGTCGGCATAGATCGTGTCGCCGGAATGCAGGAAGAAATCCGGACGGTGCTTGCGCATCGTGGAGAAGGTAAACATACCGCCGTCATCCGGATTGATACCCCAGCCCTGGCCGGCAACATCGCCGCCCCAGACGAAGCTGACGTCACGGCGATCGGCCGGCGCGGTGCGGAAGCGGCCGGCCACCGGCTCGCCCGCGATCGCGGTGTGCGAGAGATCGCGGAAGCGGACGCGGTAGAAGATGTCCTGTCCGCTGGGAAGATTCTCGATCAGCATCTTCGCCGTGAAGTCGCTCTCCGGCATTGCTGCGACCGGCGGCAGCGCACGGGCGTCCTTGAACGACTCCGTCGTCGCGACCTCGACCAGCATCTGCGAGGGACGGTCGGCACGCGCCCAGACCACGCCGCCATCGACAGTGACGTCGCCGGACTGCACGCCATGAGTCACCAGCGGCCGGTCGGCCGCGCGCGACAGTCGAGGCATGGCGATCGCACCGAGCGCACCGGCGCTGGTGGCGAGGAAACGGCGGCGGGAGAATTTGAGCTTCATGGGAGATGGTCCCGATATCGCGTTGGACGGCTGGCGAGGCGCAAGCCGTCACGATGAACTCAGACGCTATATTGAGACAATGTGACGCAGCGATAACGCGCAAGCGCTTACGCGTTGCCGGCGGCCCGGAATTGCCCGGCGGCGCGTTGCAGGTTCTGCGGCAGGCTGAACAACACCGCCTTGCGGTCGGCGACCGCGGCGTGGAACTGTTCGAGCACGATGTTGAAGGCGGTGAGCGCGCTTTCCTCGATCGCGCCGTGATCGAAGCAGTGCAGCGTATCGCGCAGGATCTCGTCGGCTTCGGTCTGCATCTGATCGAGCTCTTCGGTCGTTTCGCTCTTCCGCGCTGCGGCGATCATGTCGAAAAGCCGTTCGCGCAGATGGCTGCTGGTGTTGCGCTCATCCTTTTTCAAATAGCCGGCGAACCATGCGCCGAGCGAGCCCATGGCCGAGAGCGCCATCAGGCTCCACCAGATGTAATCGCTGTACTTGTCCAGGAAGGTCTTTTCCTCGCCGTCAACGAAGGCAGCGGCACCGGGATGGACGGGAATCACTGCATCCTTGTCGGTGTCGGGCGTCTCGATCTTGGCGGCGAGCGGGAACTCCGTCACCAGCTGCTGGCGCACCGCGAAAAGCTGACGCGTGAACGCCGCGACTGTGGTCTCCGACAAGGCTTTGCGCGCCACGATGTGATGCGAGAAGCTGATGGTCTTGACCTCGTCGTCGGGACGATCGGGCGAGCCGCCGTAGGTGCCGGCGGGAATTTCAGCCGCCTCATAGACCGGATGGTTCTGAGCAATCGCATCGGCGGAATCGATCGCGAGAAAGGTCGGCGTTCCGACATCCTTTGTGGAGGCCGCAATTGCTTCCGCCGTGATCTTGCTGTTGACCGGACCTGCGGCGAGATAGGCATCGACCTTCTGGGTGCGGATCGCCTCGGCGGCTTCATTGGCCGGGAATTGCGCGATCTCGACCTTGGCGGGATCGACACCGTATTGCTGGAGGACCACCTTAAGCAGGTTGACGTTGGCCTGGGTGCGGCCGACCACGCCGACGCGATGGCCGGCGAGCTGTGCGATCTTGGTGATCTTGGCGCCCTTCTTCTTGCCCTTGGCGGGCACGGACCACAGCACCACGACGTTCTTGCGCAGGGTCGCAACGGCCTGCGCGTTCTTCGGCACGTCGAGATCGCCGCGGATGATGGCGAGATCGGCCTTGCCCTCCGCCAGCAATGCGGCGCTCGCGGTGGCGCCGTCGGTCTGGATCGGACGTAGCCGCACATAGCTCTTGTTCTGCGCGAAGGCCTGGGTCAGCGCCTGCACGACCTTGACGTCATCACTGTTGGCCGGCCCGACCGCGACTTTGAGTGTCACCGGCCGCATCGCGAAGTAGTAGCCACCGACGATCGCGCCGAGGATCGCGAGCACGAGCGCGAGAGTCACGAGTGCCGTCTTCCGCGCCGCGGATCGCGGCGAAGGCGGAGAGGGCGTTTCGGCCAGGTCCAATCCCCCGGTCATCGATCTCCCAAACAGGCGCTTGAGGCTCAGTTTCATCTTGGCCAGCGATTTACGCCGGCAACTGTAGCAAATTTCTTGTCCTGCGAGGTTACATTCCCTTCATGGTTAGCGGATCGACGAAATCCCCTATGAACCCGGACCGTCCGTGCGTGTTAGGGTAAAGTTCCCCTGAATGACGGAGGCGATCATGGCAGAGCGGCTAACGGCGGAGGCGCGCAAGCGGGCGCTGGGCGACATAGCGGGCTGGACCGAGGTTCAAGGCGAGTTTCAAGGCCGCGACGCCATCGGGAAGACCTTCATCTTCAAGGATTTCAACGAGGCTTTCGGTTTCATGACCCGCGCGGCGCTGGTCGCCGAGAAGATGGATCACCACCCCGAATGGCGCAACGTCTACAAGACCGTCGAGGTGGTGCTTTCCACCCATGACGCCGGCGGCGTGACGGAGCTCGACATCGGGCTCGCCAAGGCGATGAACGCCATTGCCAAGCTGACACCGGGCTGACGTCTTGCAGCGACCGGGCGCATTCCCATGTTGTGATCAGCACCGGATGCGGCGATCTGCCGTCCCTGGCTGAACGGGGAGTTTTGAAGCATGGCCGAACACAGCGTCGGCTTCGAGCCGGCCGATCGGCTCGCGGAAGACCGGGAGAGCGTGCGCCGCCGCTTCTGGCGCAAGCTGAAGCGCGTCGCCGCGCATCTGCCGTTCGCCGAAGATCTGGTCGCTGCCTATTACTGCGCGTTCGACAAAGGCACGCCGCGCCATGTCCAGGCATCCCTGTTAGGGGCGATCGCCTATTTCATCCTGCCGTTCGACTTCGTCCCCGACGTGATGCCGGTCCTCGGCTTCACCGACGACGCCGCTGTGCTCGCCACTGCCATTCGCATGGTCGCCAGCCACATCACGACCGAACACCGCGAAGCCGCCCGCGCCGCGCTGAAGCGTGGGGTGGATGAGGCGGAGGCGTAGTGCTCCGCCAGGACGGCTGCAGAGGAAGCCCTCGCACGGCGCAACTCCCCGCTACTTCCGTTCCGGAGCCGCCCGCGCCTTCTCCGCGTCCCACGCCTGGAATTGCTTGAACAGCGTTTCCTTGTCCGCGTCGGACACCTTTGCGGCCGTTGGGTTCTGCTTCAGGAACGCCTCGAAGCGCTGCTGCGTCACCGGCTCGACGCCGTGCCGGTCGAGCCATTGTTGCGCCACCGGCAATCTATTCCAGCCCGTCAGGGGTGCCGCGAGCGAGACTTCCTTCCACTTGGGATGGAAAGGCGGGTTCTGCAGCGTCGGGAATTTCGTGAAGAACGCATCCACGAACAGCGTGAGCTTGCGGTAGCGCTCGGTGTTGGGCGCCCAATTATAGGCCGCGAGCACCGCCGGCACAGCGATGGTATCCACGCTCTCGCCATCCTTGATGAGGTTCGGATAGTCCTTGGCGGTCAGCGTCGCGGGCAGATAGTCGCTCTGCAGCGGCTTTGCATAGTCCACGCGCGCGAGGTGGAAGCGACCGTCATTGCCGAAGGTCGAGACTGACTTGTACGGTTTGCCGCCGACCACGATGACGGCGTCGATCTCGCCGGCCTTCAGCTTCTCCATCGCGATGCGCTGCTCGACATAGACGAACCTCGCCTTGATCCCGAGCCGCTCGAACACAGTGAGCGCGGTGACGAAGGTGCCGCCGTTCGGCAGGTCGACGCTGACCGTCTTGCCTTCGAGATCCTTCAGGGTCGCGACCGCTTTCGGCGCGATCACCTGCATCTCTTCGTTGTAGAGCTTGGACACATAAGTGAACTGCCGCTTGATGTCCTTGGCGAAGCCCTTGCGTTCGAGATAGTCGAGCGTGTCGGCGCGCACGACGCCGAGGTCGACGCCTTGCAGGAACAGGATGTCGGCAACGCTCTGCACCGAGCCTCGGCCGACGATTGGCAGCACGCGGATCTTGTTGCCGTCGTCAAGCACGGAGGCGAGGTCGGCGCCGAATTGCACATAGGTGCCGCCGATCGTGCCGGTGATCACCGTGACGGTGTTGGCGTTCAGCGCCTGCTTGGTCGAAGTCGAGCCGAACTGGAAGATAGCCTTCAGGCCGTCCGAGACCTTTGCCGGATCGTATTCGGTCTGCTCGGCGCGTGCCGCGAAGGCACAGATGGTCATGATGGCGGCAAGCGCCATTCCCAAAGCGTTACGCATGATGTCCCCTAGAGAGTTCTAGTTCTGAAGCTGGGCAAGGCGCTGCCGCGCCTCCGCCGATCCGAGTTCCGCGGCCTTTTGGTACCAGTCGCGCGCGGCGGTCGCGTCGGCGGAGATGCGCCGCGCGTCGCTGGTGCCGAGCACGGCCGGGTCATAGGTCTGCGCCAGCAGAAGCGCGGCCGTCGCATCCTGTGCATCGGCCGCGCGTTCGAGCAGCAGGCGCGCCGCAACGATATCGCCAACCGCCAACAGGCTCTTCGCGCGCGCCATCAGCCCGGCCAGCGTGTCGGCATCGAGCGTCCTGGCAGACGGAGGGGGCGCAGGCGGTGTCGCGAGCGGCGTGGGCAAAGCCATGGGCGTTTGGGCTTGCAGCGCGGTCTGATAGGCGGTCGCGATCGCTTCGCGGCTCGGCGTTGACGGTGCCGGGAGATCCTGTGCGTCAGCGCTCGCCAGCCTTGTGTCGGTCGTCGCGCGCGCCGGATCCTCGCGCGGGGTCTGCGGTACGGCCGGCGCGTTAGCCGACGCCATCGCCTGATCCAGCGCGACGCCCGCCGAGCCAGCGGCATCGGCAAAGATGCTGCGAAGGTCGGACTGAAACAGCGCGGCCAGAATTGCCAGGGTGGATGCCGCTAGGACGGCCGCGACAATGCGCCGGACAATTCTGGCTCGGGGAGGCGACCCCAGCGGGGTATATTCGCCTGGGTCCGGCGCACCGAGCGGATCGGACAGGAATAGTGGAATTGGATCGTCCGGTGACAGATCGACCTGTGCGGCGCGCGCACGGACATAGGACGCAACGGGCGAATGTGATGCAGCTTGATCGGAATCGAACGCCCTCGATTCCCTGGACGGGCGGTACGCCGTCGTCTCCATGGTGATGCTCCCCATACCTCACGCAACGCAGGGGCATTCGGCTTCAGTCTTTTTGTTGTTGTCCAGAAGTTCCCCGCAAACTGGAGCCGGTAAATCGCAGTTTGAATCAGCCCAAAAAGCGACCGCGATTTGCGCAAATCGGGAGAAATTGGGGTTTGATTCGGGCGAGGCGGGGAAATGCACCGCTATTTTGGCGGCAATGGTTGACGATGTTTTACCATCTGACGGCGAACGAAAAAGCCGGCGCAGCTTCAGCGACGCCAGCGTTTCGCGTGACGACAATTGTTAAGTGGCGACGGCGGCGCCCGCATCCTCACGGATGCAAAATCACCTTGCCCATCGCCTGACGTCCCGCGAGCACCTTCAGCGCGTCCGCGGTCTGCGCCAGGGGGAAGGTGCGATCGACATGCGATGAGATTTTTCCTTCCGCGGTCCACGTCACCAGCTTCTCGAGATTGGCGCGGTTCTTGGCCGGGTTGAGCCGCGCCCAGGCGCCCCAGAACACGCCGCGGATGTCGCAGCCTTTCAACAGTGCGAGGTTCAGCGGCATTTTGGGAATGTCGCCGGCGGCAAAGCCGATCACGAGGAACCGGCCTTCCCAGGCGATCGAGCGCAACGCCTGCTCGGCGTAAGCACCACCGACCGGATCGAAGATGATGTTGACGCCCTTGCCGTCGGTAAGCCTGCGCAGGCCCTCCTTCAGATCTTCCTTGCCGTAGTTCAGCGTCAGCTCGGCGCCATGCGCCTTGGCGAATTCAAGCTTCTCGTCCGACGAGGCGCAGGCGATCACCTTCAAGCCCATTAGCTTGCCGAGCTCGCAAGCCGCCAGGCCGGTGCCACCGGCCGCGCCGAGCACCGCAAGCGTCTCGCCCGGCTTCGGGCTGGCGCGATCTTCCAGCGCATGCAGCGCGGTGCCGTAGATGATGATGATGCCCGCCGCACGATCGTAATCGAGACTATCCGGAATCTTCACAATCGATGCCGCCGGCAGCGCGATCTTTTCGCGCGCACCGTTATGGCCGCAGGACGCGACGACGCGATCGCCGACCTTCAGACCAGTGACGCCGGGGCCGATGCTCTCGATCACGCCGGCAACTTCCGCGGCCGGCGAGAACGGGAACGGCGGCTTGACCTGGTACTTGCCCTGGATCATCAGGATGTCGAAGAAGTTCAGCGCCGCCGCCTTGATCGCGATTAGGGCCTCGCCAGGCCCCGCCACCGGATCCGGCATCTCAGTGAGCACGAGATCGTCGGGCTGGCAATATTGCGAGCAGAGGATGGCTTTCATGGCGGCACCTCCTTGAGAGCACGTGTTGAGACGCCACTTGGCGTTTCGATGGAATTATAGTTTGCCCGTTTCTGCCGGATTTAGGGACGCGCGACAATCCGGTTTCTTTGTCTATTGGAACGCGCCAGCCTATCCTCTCGTCATCGCGAGCGCAGCGAAGCAATCCAGACTATTTCCGCAGCACGGACTCTGGATTGCTTCGCTGCGCTCGCAATGACGGAGGCAAAAAGAGGATTCAAACGATGTTTGAAACAGGTCTGCTGAGGGACAAACGCATCCTCGTCACCGGCGGCGGCTCCGGTCTCGGCGCCGCGATGGGGCGCCGCTTCCTCGGCCTCGGCGCCGAACTCGTGATCTGCGGCCGCAAACTTGACCGGCTCGAGGCGGCGGCTGCGGAGATGCGCGCAGAGACCCGCGGCAAGGTTACGACGATTGCGTGCGACATCCGCGACGGCGCCGCCGTTGAGAGCATGATGGACGCAATCTGGCGCGAGGCGCCACTCGACATCCTCGTCAACAACGCCGCCGCGACCTTTATCGCGCAGAGCGAGCATCTGTCGTTCCGCGCCGCGGACGCGATCCTCGCGCCGACCCTGCATGGCGCGATGTATTGCACGCTCGCAGCCGGCAAGCGCTGGATCGAGGGCACGCACAACGGCGTCGTGCTTTCGATCCTCTCGACCTCGACCATCACCGGCCGCGCTTTCACCGTGCCCTCGGCGATGGCGAAGTCGGCGATGCTAGCGATGACCAAAAGTCTCGCAGTCGAGTGGGGCCCGAAGGGCATCCGCACCGTCGCGATCGCGCCGGGCCCGTTCCCGACCGACGGCGCCTCCGGGCAACTCCGCCCCGAGGGCCGCGATGAAGGCTGGACCGCGCGCAGCCCGCTTGGCCGCACCGGCGAGCACGGCGAGCTTGCCGACCTGGCCAGCTTCCTGATCTCGGATCGCGCCGGCTACATCAACGGCGAGATGGTGGTGATCGACGGCGGCGCGCATTTACGCAGTTCCGGCGCCGAGGACCTGCTGCGCTGGACCGAGGCGCAATGGGCCGAGCAGCGCGCCGCTCGGTCCCGAGGCTAGCTGCCGCCAACCAGCTAACTGCCTTCCCAAATTGGACTTTCCCGGCTATTCCTGACCCGGGGACAAAGCGCGGCCGGGCCATCTTCCAGTCACAATATTGAGGGAACCACTCCAGCATGTGGCGGGTGCTATCTTTAGTTTTGATGATCGGCATGATGACGTGCGGGATCGCCGATCTTGCGCGGGCGCAGACGGCGCAACCGGCGCCGAAGGCCGCACCGAAGTCGCCGGCGCCGGCGCCGGCTCCGGCGGCCAAGACGGCTGCAAAGCCCGAGAGCAAGACTGCGGCTCCTCCCGCGGCAGTTGCGGGCGGGGCGGAGCCGACGCTGATCGGCCAGTTCGGGACCTGGGGCGCCTATGCGGCGACCCCCAATGGCAAGAAAGTCTGCTTCGCACTGGCAAAACCGTCGTCGTCGAAGACCAACCCGCCGAATCGGCCGCGTGACCCCGCCTATGCCTTCGTCTCGACCCGGCCGTCCGAGAAGGTGAATAACGAAGTCTCGGTCATGATCGGCTACGCGTTGAAGCCGGGCGCGGAGTCGACGGCGGAGGTCGGCGGCGCCGCCTACGCGATGTACACGCAGGGCGATGGCCTCTGGATCAAGAACGCTGCCGAGGAGGAGCGGATGGTCGAAGCCATGCGCAAATCCGCCGACCTCGTGGTCAAGGGCGTCTCGGCCAAGGGGACGGAGACGACCGACACCTTCTCGCTGAAGGGCCTCGCCCAGGCGCTGGACCGGATCTCGCAGGACTGCAAGCGTTAAGACTGCAAGCCATAAGGCCGGTTAGGTCCAATTCGGCGTTGTTTGGCGGCTCTAGAGCGCCTATTTGAAGGCTGTTTCCCCTCATGGTGAGGAGGTGCGTAAGCGCCGTCACGAGGCCAAGATGCCTGATCCGGGCCTTCATCCTTCGAGACGCGCGCAGTGCGCTCCTCAGGATGAGGGATGAGAGTTTCTCCAAACAGAACGATGATGACCGCTGAATCGACCGAGACCGTTTCCGCTGCCGGGTTCCCTTTGGAAAAGGTCCCGCTCGAAACCTATGTGCCGCCGGCAAAGCCGTCGCTGATCGGTCTGTCGCGCACTGAGCTTGCCGATCGCCTCGGCGAGATCGGCGTCGCGCCCGCACAGCGCAAGATGCGCGTGCAGCAATTGTGGCACTGGATCTATTTCCGCGGCGCGCGGAACTTCGAGGAGATGAGCTCGATCTCGAAGGGCATCCGCGCCGACCTCGCGCAGCATTTCACCGTCGACCGGCCCGAGGTCGTGGCCGAGCAGACCTCCAACGACGGCACCCGCAAATGGCTGCTGCGGCTGCCGAGCGGCGACAATGTCCAGAAGGCGCATGAAGTCGAGTGCGTCTACATTCCCGAAAACGATCGCGGCACGCTGTGCGTTTCCTCGCAGGTCGGCTGCACGCTGAACTGCTCCTTCTGCCACACCGGCACGCAGCGCCTGGTGCGCAACCTCACCGCCGGCGAGATCTTGGGCCAGGTGATGGTGGCGCGCGACCGCCTCAATGACTGGGCCGATCGCGAGGACGGCACGCGCCGCGTCACCAACATCGTGATGATGGGCATGGGCGAGCCGCTCTACAATTTCGACGCCGTGCGCGACGCGCTGCTGATCGTCGGCGACAATGAAGGCATCGGCATCTCCCGCCGCCGCATCACGCTGTCGACCTCCGGCGTCGTGCCGAACATCGTCCGCGCCGGCGACGAGATCGGCGTGATGCTGGCGATCTCGCTGCATGCGGTGCGCGACGAATTGCGCAACGAGCTCGTGCCGCTCAACCGCAAATATCCGATCAAGGAACTGCTCCAGGCCTGCCGCGACTACCCCGGCGCATCGAACGCGCGCCGCATCACCTTCGAATATGTGATGCTCAAGGGCGTCAACGATTCGCTCGACGATGCCAAGCTGCTGGTGAAGCTGCTCAAGGGTATTCACGCAAAGATCAACCTGATCCCGTTCAATCCCTGGCCCGGCACGGCCTATGAATGTTCGGACTGGGACCAGATCGAGAAGTTCTCCGAATACATCTTCAACGCCGGCTATTCGTCGCCGGTGCGTACCCCGCGCGGCCGCGACATCCTCGCCGCGTGCGGCCAGCTCAAGTCGGAGACGGAAAAGCTCTCGGCCCGCGAACGCCAGACGCTGCGTGCCATGGCGATGACGGATTGATGGATCATGCCTGCGGTATCGCATCCTCGTCATTGCGAGCGAAGCGAAGCAATCCAGAGTCTTTCCGCGGAGACAATCCGGATTGCTTCGCTTCGCTCGCAATGACACCGTTGGCTGTTCCGTCATGGCACTGATCGGCCGCCTCGTCGTCATCTTCATCGGCTTTCTCGCCGCCTGTTTCGTCGGCGGGATGATCGTCGTAATGGCGCTGCTGTTTCCGGAGTTAGCCGATCTCGGCGCCGGTCCGGTCGATGAGGGCGTGGTCGACATCCTGCTCGGATTCGGCTTCATCTTCGTGTCCGGCTTTGCGCTGGTGCCGGCGATGGTGATCGCCGCGATCACCGAGGCGCTCTGCATCCGTAGCGCGCTTGTTTATGCCGTCGGCGGCGGCCTCGTGGGGCTGGCCTGCTATCTCGGCCTCGTTCCCTTTCATTCCGACACGTTGCAGTTCGAGGGCATCGTGCGGCGTCACCTCGAGATCATGACCGGCGCTGGTATCGTCGCCGGCGTCGTCTACTGGCTGATCGCCGGCCGCAATGCCGGCGCCTGGCGCAATCCGCCGTCCCCGCACAGGCCGCCCCCGTCGCTGCCGTCGAATTCGAGGCGGGACGCGCGATAGCGTTCTTACCCTCCCCTGGACGGGGGAGGGTCGCATCGCATCGCCAGATGCGATGCGGGGTGGGGTGACAGACTATCAGCGAGAGCGGTGTTGAGGGCTCACTTGGTTGCGGGTTTGCGGATGGTCGAGAGACCATTTGTGCGGCTTCACCCCACCTCGCTCGCGCTTCGCGCGAACGATCCTCCCCCTCCAGGGGAGGATGGGGACGCTGCCGCGGGGTTTTCATCCTCGCCCCACTCCGCTAAACCGCGCGCCATGAACCGGACTGGACTTTTCATTGCCCTGGCGCTGTGGCTCTTGATCGGCGTCGTTTTCGGCCTCTACCCCGAGCTCGATCTCAAGCTCGCCGCGCTGTTCTTCGATCCCCAGACGAAGACATTTCCGCTCAAGCTGAACGGCTGGGCGGGCTTCGCGCGTGACGCGGCGATGTGGATCGCCTGGGCGTTCTCGCTGCCTTCCTTGGTGGCGCTGGTGGTCAAGCTATTCCGGCCCGACCGGCCGCTGATGGTGTCGGGGCGCGCGATGATCTTCCTGCTGGTGACGCTGACGCTGTCGGCCGGCATCCTCACCAATCTCGGTTTCAAGAACTATTGGGGCCGGCCGCGTCCCGTGGTGGTGACGCAGTTCGCCGGCGACCAGCAGTTCGTGCCGTGGTGGGATCCTCGCGGCGGCTGCGCACGCAACTGCTCGTTCTTCTCCGGCGAGGGCGCGACGGCGTTCTGGACGCTGGCGCCGGCCGCCCTCGCCCCGCCGGCCTGGCGGCCGCTCGCCTATGCCGGAGCGGTGGTGTTCGGCGCCGTGACCAGCGGGCTGCGCATGGCCTTCGGCGGCCACTTCTTCACCGACGTGTCGATCGCCGGCCTCGTGACCTTCGTCGTGATCTGGCTCGCGTTTGCGCTGATTTACCGCTGGCCGCGGACGCGGTTTTCGGATGAAGCGGTGGACGCCGCGCTGACCCGGCTGGCCTGGCCGGGCTATCGGCTCCGCCAGCGCCTGTTCGGCGGCAAGACCGGCCCAGCGCCGTCGATCTGAGCCATTAAATGCGTGCCGAGGCGTGCGAAATTTGATATTCGCGCGGTCAACCCGCCCCGACATCAGCCCTTCGAGACCCGATTGGAAGCGCCATGACCACGATCCTGAAAAGCCTGCCCAAGGGTGAGAAAGTCGGCATCGCTTTTTCGGGCGGTCTCGACACCAGCGCGGCACTGCTCTGGATGAAGCAGAAGGGTGCCCGCTGCTACGCCTATACCGCCAATCTCGGCCAGCCCGATGAAGCCGACTACAACGAGATCCCGCGCAAGGCGATGGAGTTCGGCGCTGAGAAGGCGCTGCTGGTCGATTGCCGCACGCAACTGGTCCACGAAGGCATCGCCGCGATCCAGTCTGGCGCCTTCCACATCTCGACCGGCGGCATCACCTATTTCAACACCACGCCGCTCGGGCGCGCGGTGACCGGCACGATGCTGGTCGCGGCCATGAAGGAGGACGGCGTCAACATCTGGGGCGACGGTTCGACCTTCAAGGGCAACGACATCGAGCGCTTCTATCGCTACGGGCTTTTGACCAATCCGGGCCTGCGCATCTACAAGCCCTGGCTCGACCAGCAGTTCATCGACGAGCTCGGCGGCCGCGCCGAGATGTCGGCGTTCATGACCGCACAGGGGTTTGCCTACAAGATGAGCGCCGAGAAGGCGTATTCGACCGACAGCAATCTGCTCGGCGCCACCCACGAAGCAAAGGATCTCGAAAGCCTCGACAGCGGCATCAAGATCGTCAACCCGATCATGGGCTTGCCGTTCTGGCGCGACGACTGCGACGTCAAGGCCGAGAAGGTCGTGGTGCGCTTCGAGGAAGGCCAGCCCACGGCGCTGAACGGCCAGACGTTTAGCGATCCCGTCGCGCTGTTGCTCGAAGCCAATGTCATCGGCGGCCGCCACGGCCTCGGCATGAGCGACCAGATCGAGAACCGCATCATCGAAGCCAAGAGCCGCGGCATCTACGAGGCACCCGGCATGGCGCTGCTGCACATCGCCTATGAGCGGCTCGTCACCGGCATCCACAACGAAGACACCATCGAGCAGTACCGCATCAGCGGCATGCGGCTCGGCCGCCTGCTCTATCAGGGCCGCTGGTTCGATTCGCAGGCCTTGATGCTGCGCGAGACCGCGCAGCGCTGGGTGGCGCGCGCCGTCACCGGCGAGGTCACGCTCGAATTGCGCCGCGGCAACGATTATTCGATCCTGAACACGGAAAGCCCCAACCTGACCTATGCGCCGGAGCGGCTCAGCATGGAGAAGGTCGAGGACGCAGCCTTCACGCCGGCCGACCGCATCGGCCAGCTTACCATGCGCAACCTCGACATCGCCGACACGCGGACGAAGCTGAAGCTCTACACGGATACGGGCCTGTTGTCGGGCAGCGAAGGCTCGCAGATTTTCAGGTTGGAGAGCGACAAGGGTTGATGCGCTCGTAGCCCGGATTTCGCTTCGCGAAATCCGGGTCCGTCCGCTTGGTGAGAGTCCCGGATTGCGCTTCGCTCCATCCGGGCTACGCCCGAAATCGGGATAGGGGGACGCCTCGCGGCGTCGCCCCTCCCACACCACCGTACGTACGGGTCCGTATACGGCGGTTCGGTGGATTATGCGGGTCTCGGGGCCGCGACGGAAGCCAAGCCGAGTGACCTGAATGTATGGTCCGGCCGCGCGTTGCAAGAGGTTTCGTCAACCTGGCAGATGCGGTCTTGCATCAATGTATCCGGCCTCTGATTGGAGCGTGTTGTGCTCCGGGCCATCATGGATATCAGCGCGCATTCGAGCTGATTAGCGGACAGGCCTCGAAGGGGCCATTCGGGTCACCAGTGTTCGCATGCGCCGGGAAGACCGATTCTCCATCGTCGTCTCAATCCTCTCGCAGACCTCGGCGGGTAAGGGATGTTGGTTACGTCATCGATAGCTCCTCACTTCGCACTGTTCCTTTGTTCGTGCCTGGCGGTCGTTCCTTCGTCCCGGCCTGCGCGCGCAGACGCGCCGCGCGCAAGGGCCGTCAAGGCCGGCCGTCGTGCTGTTCTGACGGCTTGCTCGATCGCTGCCAGGCTGCGCCTTGACGGCCCCGAGCACGGCGCGAGGATCAAGCAGGTCGGGACGCCATCTCATCTGTCTTGACGCACTCGAAGGCGCGCCCC
>NZ_JADPKQ010000177.1:0-26954 GCF_023074015.1 Bradyrhizobium sp. 142 | reverse complement strand
GACGACGTCAATCGCCACCCGGTTGTCCACACTTGGTCCTACCGACTCGCCGAGGCTGCCTGATATGATTCGAACCACGAAAACGCTGACCTAGATCTCTCGAGTCATAGGCGCCCGGCACGAGGCGTGCCCTCCAACCCGTATCGAGTATCATTATTGCGGATGGTTCTTTTATGGCTGATTATTCGGCGGCCTTTCGATGAACCTGCGACTGCCGTTGAGAAGCTCGAGGTTATTGGCGATCAACGGGTTACCTGGATCGAGCGAATAGGCCTTCTCAAACTTCCGTCGCGCCGCACTGAGATTGCCGCGCACCATGTTACGAATATCCCTGGTCATTCAGGATTTGAACGGTTTAGCCTCCGAGGCGGATGGCCTGCGCAGAAGCCTGATCGGCCAGCGCAGCCAAGCCCAAATCCAAGACTCGGCCCGGTCAATTTCCCCGCGAACAGGGAATTCTACAGGGAAATCCCACGCGGTGGGGGGCTATTTGGCCAAGGCAATCTACGAAAACGCCTGCGACTCCAAGCTATTGCGGCAATGGATGCGCAAATCAAGAACAGGGAAATTTCTGATGTGATCAGGGAATGGGCGCGCGCTGAACAGGGAAACCCCTCGAAGCGTCGGCGTAAGCGTCCATTTCTCGCACACTTTTCCTGTGGTTTGTAAACACGATCTGTTCTCACTCTCGATTTGCAGATGAGGAGACCGAGATGGTGGACGAGAACGGAGCGTGGACGCGCCCGAGCGAAGCTTTCTAGCGGGCGCACCACGAGGCGTGGCAGCAGAGCGGCGTTACCTGCCACCATCTCTCCGGCGTTTCGGGGCCGGAAGTTGGCCATCAATTTTGTCAGTGCAAAATAAAGTCGTTCGATCCCGCGCTCGTGTTGAGGTTAAATACATTGAGAATCTCGATGGTTTCTGCCGCCGCGGCTCCGCCATGAGCCGCGTCAGGAGTAATTTTGTAGAAATCGGTTGTTCCGACTTGCTGTAACGTCGCTCCAGTGGCCAGGGTGCCATAGCCGTAGAAGTCCAAATGATCGCCGACACTCGCCCCGGCTCCGGTAACGTCGGTCACAACGTCGCCGCTTGCCTCACCGAAGTTGAACTTGAACGAGTCATTGCCTGCGCCTCCGGTTAGCCTGTCTGCGCCGGCTCCGCCGTCGAGCGTATCCGCCCCACCCCCACCGTTCAGCAGGTCGTTGCCACCGCCGCCAGTCAGAACATTGGCGGCGCCGCTGCCGGTCAGCGCGTCATTGAACGCCGAGCCAGTCAGGTTCTCGAAGCCGGTCAGCGTGTCCGTACCGGCTCCGACCGTGTTCTGTGCCGTTGTTAAGGCAAGGCTGACCGTCACTCCCGCGGTCGCGTGCTCGTAACTCACAGTATCGGTGCCGGCACCGCCCACTAGCGCATTGTCCCCGGCGCCGCCCTCCAGAAGGTCGTCGAATTGGGAGCCGGTCAGGTTCTCGATATTGACCAGCGTATCGCCTTGAGCATCGCCACCACTACCGTGCCCTGTCGCCAGGCTAACATTGACTCCAGACGCTGAGGCGACATAGGTCGCTGTATCAATGCCTTGGCCGCCGTCGAGCCCATCCGCCCCGCTTAGCCGGCCAGAGTGTTGTTGCCACTACTTCCGATGATGGTGTTGCCAAGAGTGTTGCCGGTCCCATTGATAATTGAGGTGCCGGTCAGCGTCAGGTTTTCCACATTGGTGGCGAGCGTATAAGTGACCGACGCCTGCACGGTATCGGTACCCCCGCCTGCGTTCTCCACAACCGAATCGCCCGCTTTCGCGACGACGTAGGTATCATTGCCGAGCCCGCCAATCAGCGTGTCGGCGCCCCCGCCGCCCGTGATGAGGTCCGCGAACGCGCTGCCGGTGATGGTGAACCCCTCGTTCTGATTGTGCAGATCGATCGTCACGCCCGCAGTCGCCGACGCCCCCGAGACCGCTTCGACATTGCTGATCTGGGCGTTGGTTGCCGCGTTGAGGTCAGTGGATGTCGCGGACAGGACGAGGGTGTCCGTCCCCGCACCGCCGTTGACGCTATCAGCCCCGACGAAGCCGATGATTTGATCGTTGCCGCCGCCGGCGGCGATGCTGTCAATTCCGGCTCCGCCCGTGATGGTGTCATCGGAGGCACCGCCGGTGATGGTAAATCCTTCACTTTGGCTATGGAGGTCGACGACCGCGCCGGCTGCTGCCGACGCAGCATTGATAGCCTCAACATTGACAATTTGGGCGTCCGTGGCGATGTTCAGATCAGTGGACGTGGCCGACAGGACGATATTGTCCGTGCCAGCGCCGCCATCGACGGTGTCGGCTCCCACAAAGCCAATGATCGAGTCGCTACCTGCCGCGCCCGTAATCAGGTCGGCGAACGCGCTGGCGGTGATGGTGACCCCCTCCGTCTGATTATGCAGATCGATCGTCACACTTTGGGTTGCCGAAGCCGCCGAGACCGCTTCGACGTTGGTGATCTGGGCGTTGG
This sequence comes from Bradyrhizobium sp. 142, assembly GCF_023074015.1. NCBI lineage: Bacteria > Pseudomonadati > Pseudomonadota > Alphaproteobacteria > Hyphomicrobiales > Nitrobacteraceae > Bradyrhizobium > Bradyrhizobium sp. 142. The sequence continues at coordinate 24,459 of NZ_JADPKQ010000177.1, read as the reverse complement.
TTGCGGTGTTGAGGTCAGGGGACGTCGCGGACAGCACGATGGTGTCTGTCCCCGCCCCGCCATTGATAGTGTCAGCCCCGACGAAGCCGATAATCTTGTCGTTGCCGCCGCCGGCGGCGATGCTGTCGGCGCCGGCCGCCCCCGTAATAGTGTCATCCGATGCACTGCCCGTGACGGTAAATCCTTCACTTTGGCTGTGCAGGTCGATGACCACGCCCGCGGCTGCCGACGACGCGTTGATCGTCTCAAAATTAAGGATTTGAGCATCTGCAGCCATGTTCAGATCAGCGGACGTGGCCGACAGGACGATGCTGTCCGTCCCGGCGCCGCCGTTGACGGTGTCGGCGCCCACAAAGCCAACGATTGAGTCGTTGCCCGCTCCGCCTGCAATCGCGTCAGCAGCTGACGTTCCGGTGACGGTATCGTTGCCGCCAAGTGCGAAGGCCACTGTGGCTCCAGCGGCGACAGCGATAGCCTGGCCGGCAGAGGTTCCAAACTGGAGCGTGAGCAACTGAGCGTAGATGTTGCCCGCCTGATCCTCTGCAGCGACGTAGATACTTGGCCAGCTGCTCAAGGCCGCCGTCGCCGTCACAATCCCAGTGTTGGCATCGATCGAGAGTCCGTTGCTGCTTTGGCTGATGCCTGAGGTCCCGGCTGCGTTCGATGCAAAGAAATATGTGAACGGTGAGCTCGTCGTATCGCCTGTTTGGGCGATTGATCCAATGACGGTTCCTGCAGCAATGCTGGAAGCTCCGTCAAAGTTGGAATTGGCAAGCGTGAACTGCCATCCGGTCGGGCCATGGGTGTCAAGCGTGAATGTCACCGCCGGGGACGTACCGACATTGCCGGCCGCATCTGTCTCGCTTGCCACCACCGTATGCGGACCATCGGTCAGGCCCGTCGGCGTAAAGGTCCAAGCGCCGCCGGCGTCAGCGGCTGCCGTCGCGGCAATCGCCGTGCCGTCCACCGTAAAGTGAACTACGGCGTTGGCATCACTAGATCCGGTGAGCGCAGCGTCCCGCGTGATGGCGTCAATCGAGGAGGATCCGGTATCGTTATGAAGAGCGAGTGTAACGGTCGCTGCCGTCTTATCGACTGTATAAGCGGGTCCAGTCATAACGAGCGAGGTATCATCGACCAGGATGGTCGCCTGATTGGCGAAGTAGTGCCCGACGACGACGTCCGAGAGTCCATCTCCGTTCAGATCGCCGACCGTAATGCGGTTGGCCGTTCCATTGGCATCAATGGCCTGACCGGGAGCAAAGGTCCCATCACCATTGTTGATCAGCACGCCGACCTTGTCGGAATCCGAACCGACCACGATGTCTGCAAAGCCGTCACCGTTCATGTCGGCAACGATCGGGTTAATTGGGCTGGGCGCGCCAGTAGAGTACGACTGTGCAGCAGCCAACCCGCCGGTGCCATCGCCGAGCAGGACGGTGACTGATCCTGCAGAGTAGTTCGACACAATGACGTCTGGCGTGCCGTCACCGTTGACATCACCGGTCGTCATGTCCACGGAGTTCGAGCCGGCCGGCAGGGCATAGGAGATCGCAGGCGCGAATTGCCCATTGCCTTGGTTCAGGAACACCGAAACAGCGCTGTTGTTGGCTTGCAGCAGATCTGACCGCCCATCGCCGTTGATGTCCGCCGTAGCGATGGGGCCCTGAGTATTGGTGACGGTCTGTGCCGAACCAAAGCTTCCATTCCCGTTCCCGAAAAGCTCCACGACGCCGGAGCTCGTAGACACCAACTGATCGGTGCTGCCGCTGCCGTCAAAATCCCCAAATACGGTTTGACCCGCATTCGACAACACGCTGTAAGCGGTGCGCGGTGCAAAGCCTCCAGCGCCATCGCCAAGCAGAACCGACACTGTGCCATCGCTGTAGTTGGTCGTGACGATATCGAGATTGCCGTCTCCATTGAGATCAGTCAGATAGGCGTGGGTCGCGCCGAAGCCCCCTGTCGACGAGCTGTAGGTCGTAGGTGACTGAAGCGTTCCGTCCCCGTTGCCGAGGTAAACGCCGACAGTTTCCGCGTAGTAGTTCGGCAGCACAAGATCGGCCTTGCCATCGTGATTGACGTCCCCGATCGCACCTATGGTGGGCGTCGAACCCGTCGGATAGGACACGCCAGGCGAGAACGATGCTGGGCCTCCGACCAATGCGTTGCCGGCCAAATCCTGAATTGCATGATCCGCCTTCAGAGCGAGAGCAATGCTCCCGTCACCAGTGCCGGTACCCACCGACACCGTATATTGCGTCCCGTTGCTGCCGACCACAGCCGTCGCGCCGGAGATCGATGCGCCCGTTACACCGGAGGTGACGAGCATAAATTGGCTCGCATCCACTCCGCTGACCGGCTCCGAGAACGTAATGACGTAACCAACGCTGTTGTCGTTGATGGGACCGGCATCGGAGGCCACAATGCTGGTCAGCTTCGGGGGCGTCCTATCCACGGACAAGCTCAGTGACGCGGCGCCCGTATTGCCCGCCGCATCGGTCTCACTGGCCACCACCGTATGCGGACCATCCGCCAGACCGGTCGGCGTAAAGGTCCAGGCGCCGCTGGCGTCAGCTGTTGCCGTTGCAGCAATCGCCGTGCCATCCACCGTGAAGTGAACTACCGCATTGGCGTCGCCCGTGCCGGAAATCGCGTCGCTCGAGGTAATCCTGTCCGTCGATGACAAACCGGTGTCGTTAGCCAGATTCGCCGTCACTGCAGGAGCCGCTGTATCTACGGTGAAAGCCAGCGCGTCGCTGGCGGCGCTGGTATTGCCCGCCGCATCCGTCGCGGTGATCGTGTAGCTGTGGGTCGAACCATTTGCGAGGGTGCCAAGGGTGAAGGTCCAGTCTCCCGTCGAGGCATGAGCCGGCGTGGTGCCAACGGCGGTACCGTTGTCGTAGACCGTCACGGTGCTGCCTGCCTCAGCGGTCCCGGTCAACGACTGGGTCGCGGTGTCGTCGGTCGCATTGACGTAGCCATTGGCTACAGAGGCATCTGCGGGAGCAGCCGGTTTGGCGGGCGGCGTAGTGTCCCCTGACCCAGCCTGATACGTCCCGCTGGTATCGGTAATGGTTTCGACGGAGCCTTGGGCGAAGATGGCGGCGCGCTGGCCAGTGGTGAAGGCAAAGCCGGTGGCGACCAGGGTATCGTCGCCGGGGCCGCCAAGGACACGCAGGCCGGTGCTGGCGTCGTTGACGGTAAACGTGGTGCCGGCGGCATTGGTGCTGGCAATGTCGATACCGCCGCCGACCGGGTGACTGCTGAGGTCGAGCGTCGCCGCCGCAGTGTGCAGGTGTTCGGTGTTGTAGCCGTAAATAGAGCTCAGATGTGACAGACTGGCCTGATCGACATCCACGGTGACGTTGCTGGAGCCATAGACACTTCCGATCTGCAATTGCCACGTGCCATTGAGCTGCAATCGGGTGAGATCGAGCTCGTGTCCTGCGCCTTCGGCATACAAATAGTTGCTGCCGTTGTTAGCCGAGCCCGTGAAGCTATCGCTATAATCGATGGCCGCGACATCATTCAGCACAATCTGTGCATTGGGGGCGCCGGTAGAATCAACCGTGGCTTCGCCGGACGAGACGTACACCAGCCCGTAGCCTGTGACCGTGGCAGCTCCGCTTGAGAGGTGGATATAATTAAAGCCAGTGCTGTTGATCGTCGCCACGCCGGTCGCGGCATAAACATTGATGTTCCCGCCACCGCTAGTCTCATTGTCGATGTTGACCGTGAGGTCGACGCCATTGCGTAGCATCAGGTTGGACTGGCCACCCGTGACGTTGGTGACATCGACTTCCTCGAACCCGGTGAACTGCGAAAGCCTCGACAGATCGAACGTCCCGGCCCCGAACAGCGCCAGTGTGTCGTGTCCCGCCCCGCCGTCCAGACTGTCGGCCGGATTTAACGTCGTCGAATTCGCATTGACCGTGTCGTCCCCGCCCGTGCCAACGAATGTGTCGGGATTGCTGGTCAGCGATGTCGCTGCGGGCGCCTGATACGTCCCGCTGGTATCGGTAATGGTTTCGACGGAGCCTTGGGCGAAGATGGCGGCGCGCTGGCCAGTGGTGAAGGCAAAGCCGGTGGCGACCAGGGTATCGTCGCCGGGGCCGCCAAGGACACGCAGGCCGGTGCTGGCGTCGTTGACGGTAAACGTGGTGCCGGCGGCATTGGTGCTGGCAATGTCGATACCGCCGCCGACCGGGTGACTGCTGAGGTCGAGCGTCGCCGCCGCAGTGTGCAGGTGTTCGGTGTTGTAGCCGTAAATAGAGCTCAGATGTGACAGACTGGCCTGATCGACATCCACGGTGACGTTGCTGGAGCCATAGACACTTCCGATCTGCAATTGCCACGTGCCATTGAGCTGCAATCGGGTGAGATCGAGCTCGTGTCCTGCGCCTTCGGCATACAAATAGTTGCTGCCGTTGTTAGCCGAGCCCGTGAAGCTATCGCTATAATCGATGGCCGCGACATCATTCAGCACAATCTGTGCATTGGGGGCGCCGGTAGAATCAACCGTGGCTTCGCCGGACGAGACGTACACCAGCCCGTAGCCTGTGACCGTGGCAGCTCCGCTTGAGAGGTGGATATAATTAAAGCCAGTGCTGTTGATCGTCGCCACGCCGGTCGCGGCATAAACATTGATGTTCCCGCCACCGCTAGTCTCATTGTCGATGTTGACCGTGAGGTCGACGCCATTGCGTAGCATCAGGTTGGACTGGCCACCCGTGACGTTGGTGACATCGACTTCCTCGAACCCGGTGAACTGCGAAAGCCTCGACAGATCGAACGTCCCGGCCCCGAACAGCGCCAGTGTGTCGTGTCCCGCCCCGCCGTCCAGACTGTCGGCCGGATTTAACGTCGTCGAATTCGCATTGACCGTGTCGTCCCCGCCCGTGCCAACGAATGTGTCCGTACTAGTCGTGAGGGTGAAAGTAGTCATGTCCGCCATCTCCCCGTTGCGGACGCAATGCTGCGACCGCCGATGAACGTTCCAGACCTGGTTGAGAGTCGCGGGAGAAGGCCCCAAGGGGCCCGGACATTATTAAAAACGCTTTTCTTTAAAATCGCGATCTCGAATTAACTAACGTTAACCATACTGCACGCCTGGGATAATTGGAAGATGTTTTTGAATTGTTAGCCCGTTTACCGAGCCTTACGCTAGGAATCCTTTTTGGCTGCATCCGAGATGAACATTTAAAGTATTTAAGTTGCTGGCGTTTCGCGCATTTATTATCTCGTTTCGATATTCATGCTTGTCGCCTATGATGGCGAGCTTTTATGGCGACCGCTGAGGCCACGCTTCGGTGCATCGACATGGAAGGAATCGCTCCGGAGTTGGAACTGGTCGCCGCTAGTGGCTGGAGCCGCTGCAGAAGAGGCTCGCCGAGCACGTCTTCGCTTCGCAGAAGCTGTTCGCCGACGACACCCCGATCCCGGTGCTTGATTCCGGCCGGGGCCGCACCAAGACCGGCCGGCTCTGGGTCTACGCTCGTGACGATCGACCTTGGTCTGGTCCCGAACCGCCGGCCGTTGTTTATTTCTACAGCTCCGATCGGCGGGCCGAGCGCCCGGTTGCTCATCTGGGGCAATTCAAGGGCGTGGTTCAGGTCGACGGCTATCCTGGCTTCGATCAACTGACCGCATCGGGCAACATCACGCTTGCCGCCTGCTGGGCACACGCCAGGCGCAAGTTTTATGAGGTGCATCAGGCAACGGATTCTCCGATCGCGGCCGAAGCGCTGAGGCGCATCGCCGAGCTCTATGCGATCGAGACCACCATCCGCGGCCAGACCCATGCCAACCGGAAGAGCTTGCGGCAATCAAAGTCGCTATCGCTGGTCGGTGCGATGAAGGTCTGGCTCGAGACGCAGTTCACCCTCATTCCGTCTCGCAGTGGCCTTGCGGACGCTATCCGCTACGCCCTGACCCGTTGGAGCGCTCTCGGCCTTTTCCTCGATGACGGGCGTATTGAACTCGACAACAACACCGTCGAACGCGCCATCCGCCCCATCGCGCTGGGCCGCAAGAACCATTTGTTCGCAGGCTCGGACGGCGGTGCCGCCAGCTTCGCTGCTGGCAACCGCCAAACTCAACAACGTTGAGCCGTTCGCGTACCTCAAGGACGTGCTGGAACGAATGTCCAACGGCCACCCCATCAGCCAGCTCGATGACCTGTTGCCCTGGAACTGGACGCCGCCAAAACCTGCAATCTGAACCGACGTGTCAGGAATGGACGCTTACTATGTGCAGAAACTTCTGCAAAAGTGGAGCGGCTGAAGCCGGAAGAATACGGGTGAGTTCGAATCCGATCGCGTGTTCGGCGCGTCGTTGCTAGAGTTATGCGACGTTGTGCGAATCTTTTGATGGAGGTCCATCGATGGCAACCCGTGTGCCCCCGAAACGTGAGAGACGGCCCGGAATGGTGCGGCTCGACGGTTTCGGCAAGGTCGATCAGCACGACGCCTTGGAGCTCGCTTGCCGTCCCGAACAACGCCAGGACGGCGCAGCGCCGCGGGGATTCCTGCTGAGTAATGCGCAATTTGCGGCGCTCGGCGTGCATTTTCCTCAGCTGGCAGGCCGGGAAGAGCAGTGCCGAGCGGAGCTCAACGAGGTTCGCGAAATCGTGCTGCAAGACCTCCTGCAAGCCGATCAGCAACCCCGCCGACGCGAAGTTCACGCGGACATGGCCAAGATGCTCCTGCTGGTGCGCGGTTTCCTGGAGAGCGCGGCCGCCCTGGGGCCGCGCTCGATTGGCGCCTCGAGATCCCATCACGCGAACCTGAGGGGCCGCTGAGCGCTTTCCGTATACTCCCCGAGGCGCTCTATGGTTTCGCGTCGCGGGCCAGGCATGAAGGCAAATGCAACGACCGGCTGGCCGCGCAACTGGTTGCCTTCGCAGCCGCGGCGGATCGGCTGGCGTGGGAGTTGAAATGGGGCGACGTCGCATCCCAGGACAAGATCTCTAAGGCACTCCCACCCACCTACTACTCCCTTTTCTTAAAGCGTGAGTCGCAATTCAAGATCGGAGGCCTACCGAAGCGAGAGAAGTCCACCTTTCGTCCAAAGGCCGCCGTATCACTGAGCTCTGATTCGCGGTTCAGATCGCGCAGCGCCTCGAGCTTGCGCTCGGCTCCGCCCTTGAGCAAGGCAAGAAGTGCGGCGGCCCGGTGCCCAGACGCACCATGAAAGACGCGGTCGTGCGGCTCGCCGATCTGCTGGAATATTATGGCGGCAGATTCACCCACAATCCGCGCATCAAAACCCAGTCTGAGGGGCGGCCGCAAACCGCCGCGGGTCACTTCGTGTTCGAATTCTTGAACATGTGCGATTCCTCGATCGTCGAGACCGCGGTCAGCCAGTTCATGGCACAGGCCGTCCGGTTCAGGCGCCGTCGGCGGCAATTGGCAGCCGGAAGACGTCTTCCTGATGCGCATCCGACCAGCCCTCAATTGGCGATCGTCCAATTGAAGAAGACACCAGTTTGCGCAGACGCGATTCGGCACGATTTCGCGCCGGTCCTGGTGCCAATCGACCAATTGAAACCGCTCGGGCCTGAAACGCGCCAGCCGAAAAGCCAGATCGACAATTAGCCGCAAGCCCTTCGGGAGTTCGGATTCCGTCTTCCCATTGTCGTCGATCCCACGCGCGGGTAGGATCTGATCGCGGCCGCCAGGCAAATGGCGCGGCGAGCTGCCCGAGGCATAACCCTGCCCGATCTGAGCCAAACGCAGCTTGGAATCAACCGGTGGTCCGAGGATGCCAGCTGCGACGCGCAAGCTCTGCGCGCTGGGTGAGGGCAAGCCGCGGTTGCGGTGGCACGTCTTCCTGATTGCGCATGGATCCGACCCTGCCCTCAATTGGCAATCGTCCAATGAGGAGCAACATGATGCACGGCAAATCGCAGACAAATGGGTACCCGCTTCGGCATAATCTCACGCCGGTCTTGGTTCCGATCGACGAATTGAAGCCGCTCGGGCGTGAGACGCGCCGCCATCCGAAGAGTCAGATCGAGAAGTTAGCGGTGAGCTTGCGGGACTTCGGTTTCGTTCTTCCGATTGTGGTTGACGCCCTGCGCCGGGTGGTCGCGGGCTGGGCGCTGGTCCTGGCAGCCCAGCTGCTCGGTCTCGATCACGTGCCCGCCGTGACCATTGTCGACCTCAGCCAAGTTCAGCTGCGGATGCTGAAGCTTACGCTCAACCGCCTGGCCGAGGACGCCAGCTGGGATGTCCAGGCCTTACACCTCGAATTGACCGACCTTCTGACCCTCGACCCACAAGTCGACCTGCAATTGACCGGGTTTTCGACCGGAGAACTCGATCTCGCGGTTTCCGGTTCTGAAGATTTGGAAGACGACTTGCCGCCACCCGAGGCCGGCTCCGCAATCACCCAGCCCGGCGATCTCTGGATCGTGGGGGAGCATCGTCTCATCTGCGCTGATGCGCGGCAGGCAGAGAGCTATGGGCGCCTGATGGAAGGCGCGCAGGCGCGCATGATTTTTGCCGATCCACCGTACAATGTGCCGATCGATGGCCACGCCTCGGGGCTGGGCAGAACCAAACATCGTGAGTTTGCGATGGCGTCGGGCGAACTGTCGGACGCCGAGTTCGGGGCGTTCTTAACCGAGTTCTGTACGCGGGCCTGCGAGCACGCCATCGATGGCTCGCTGCACTTCATTTGCATGGATTGGCGCGGCATGGGCCAGCTGCTCAACGCGGCCGGCCCTATCTACGATGAACAGCTCAATTTGTGCGTTTGGAACAAACCACGCCCGGGCATGGGGAGTTTCTATCGATCCAAACATGAGCTCGTCTTCATTGCGCCCCACCTCAACAACGTCCAGCTCGGCCGCAACGGTCGCAACCGCTGCAATGTGTGGGAGTACCAAAACAGCTGGGCACGGTCGCCGAAGTCCAAGCTCTCCCTGCATCCGACCGTCAAGCCGGTCGGGTTGATCGCCGACGCGATCCGCGATTGCACCAACGAGCACGACATCGTGCTCGACCCGTTCGGCGGCGCCGGAACCACCCTGATCGCCGCGGAGCGGACCCGGCGCCGGGCGCGACTGATCGAAATCGATCCCACCTACGTCGATGTCACGATCCGCCGCTGGCAGCATCTGACCGGGAAAGCGGCGGTGCACGCCGAGTCGGGCGAGCCGTTCGGCCAACGGAGCACCGCGAGCCTGGAGCGCGCCCGTGGCTAAAAAATCGGATCAGGCCGTTGGCTATGGCAGACCGCCGCTTCACAGCCGTTTCCACCCCGGGCAATCCGGAAACGCGCGCGGGCGCCCGAAGGGTAGTTTGAATTTTACCACCGACCTCAAGAACACCCTGCAAGCGGCAGTCACGCTGAACGACGGCGGAAAATCAAGACGCGTCACCACGCAACAGGCAGCCTTGCTGCGCCTCAGGGAAAAAGCCCTGAAAGGCGATGTCAGGGCGCTCGACAAATTGCTCTCCTACGCAATGATCGTGAGCGGCAACGCCGCGGAGAACACCACCAAAAGCCCGTCGGTCGACGATCAAGCCATCATCGAGGCATTTCGTCAGCGGATCTTGGCTGACGCCAATACGGCGGCTCCCACCCTTCGCGACGAGGAGGACGGCACATGATGCCGCTAGTCGCGGCGCTGCTCCGCACCGATTTGCGCTTTTTCGTCCAACGGGCCTTCTCAACCGTTTTTCCCGGCAGCGAATATCTGTCGAACTGGCACATCGATGCGATCGCCCATCAGCTCATGCGCGTCCACGGCGGCGATTGCCCTCGGCTCCTCATCAACCAACCGCCGCGGTCGCTCAAATCGCTATCGGTGTCGGTCGCGTTCGTCGCCTGGTGGCTCGGCCACGACCCCAGCCGCCGCGTCATCGTCGTCAGCTACGCCAGCGAGCTGTCCGCCGAGCTGCACCGCCAGTTTCGAATGGTGATCGAGTCGCCCTGGTATCGAGAGCTGTTTCCGGCCATGCGCCCAGCCAAGGATACTGGCACCGAGCTCGTGATCACGGCTGGCGGCAGCCGCTACGCGACCACGGTCGGCGGCACGCTGACCGGTCGCGGCGCCATGATGACCGGGAAGGCCAACGACTATTCGGTCTGCACCACCTGGCGCATGATCAAGAATGACTACTACCTCGTCGATCTCTACCGCGGTCGACACCAATATCCCGACCTGCGGCGCGCCGTGGCCGCGCTGGCGACAACATATAAGGCAGACGCCGTCTTGATCGAGGACGCCGGTCCCGGCATCGCGATGTTGCAGGACCTGCAACGCGATACGCCGACCGGCATGCCGCGTCCGATTGGCATCAAGCCCGAAGGCAGCAAAGCCGATCGCATGGCGGCACAATCCTTCCGGATCGAGGCCGGACAGGTGCATCTGCCGGCAAATGCCCCGTGGCTCGACGAGTATTTGCTGGAACTGTTGGCGTTCCCTTTCGGCAAACACGACGACCAGGTCGACAGCACCTCGCAATTTTTGAAATGGGCGAGCAGCCACCCGTTGTTCGATGACATCGGCCTTGACATCATATCGGTCGGCCGAGAGGACTATGATTATAACTTCCCATAACCAGGGCGCCGGCCAGGTGGAACGTCGAGATTTTCTCCAGAACGAAGCCAATCATCTTCGCAACCTTAGCTCGCTCTATCTATAGCGATCGCAGCGCGCGCTTCGGCGCGGCCAGCGCGCTGCGCTCGTAGCGCTCAAGCCCGTCGAGCCGCCGCGCGATGTCTGCGACCGGGCAATCCCATAGGGCGGCCAAGATCGCCTGGCGGACCACTCGCACGCGCCATAGGTCGCACTTGGCATGGGCGACGGTGGCGGCCGTTTCCGACCCAATCTCACATGCGAGGCCCGAGCGAATTGCGACCATCAGCCTCGCGAACTCCGCGTCATCCCGTTTGCAACGCCTGGCGAGACCATGGCGCAACGCGTTGCGGCTGGACTTTGCGTTTCCGCGCACCGTTTTCGGCCCCGTGCTGCGCTTGGCATTGTTGCGATTGGCTTCGATTTGTCGGTTTGACGCCATCTTCATGGACCCCGCGCTTTCGGCCGGTCAAACGTCGCTCCGAAGCGCCGAACCATCAAGGATTTAGGCCAAAAGAGCACGAATCTTGCTGCAGAAAGCACTGGCATTCCCGCGCAAACGGAGCGTTACTGAGTCGGCGGGGCACAACCGATGGCCCTGGTATCTCACCTCGCGGACGCGGGGCTTTTGCTGGTGCGGCGACAGGCCGCGTCAGACCAGGAGATACCGATGGCCACGATCTCAGCCAAGGGCGCCGAGGCGCGCCCCATCGCATCATCAAGTTCAATCCCCACGACCGCCGGGCCTTCATCGGCGGCTCGGATGCCCGCATCATCATGGGCAATGATCAGGAAGATCTCACTCGCCTCTGGCGTGAAAAGCGTGGTGAACTCGCCCCGCAAGATTTGTCGCGCAACCTGATCGTGCAGCTCGGCACCGTGACCGAAGAGCTCAACCGAACTTGGTATCAGCATGCGTCCGGCCGGACCATCACGGACGTTCAAACGCGGGTTCGCCACCCCGTGCATAGCTGGATGGCCGCCACCCTCGACGGCGTGGTCGAACCGACCGGGGCGGTGTTCGAGGCCAAGTTCATGCTGCCTTAGGCCTTTACCGAGGAGTCGGCGGCCGACAAGCACATGGCGCAGCTGCAGCACAACATGTGGGTGATCGCGGCCCGCGCGGCGGTGCTGTCGATCATCACCGGCGGCGGCAAATGGGTCGAGATCACCGTGCATGCCGATCCGCTCTACCAGCACTTGCTGCTCACCGCCGAAAAGAAGTTTTGGCGCTGCGTGCAAAGCCGCGAACCGCCGGTGCTGTTCGGGATCGAGCCACCGCGCCCACGATTGGCCGCCGTCAAGGTCGTCGACATGACCTCGTCCCATCTGTGGGCCGACTGCGCGGCAATCTACCTGCGCACCCGGGACGCCTTCGGCGACCATGAAGGCCGAGTTGAAGAAGCTGATGCCTGAGGATGCCAAGGAGGCGTTTGGCCATGGCCTTCGCGCCAAGCGCTCCAAAGCCGGCGCCATCAGCTTTGATCCGGTCGAGATGGAGAGCGTCCATGCTGCACCAGGCCAGTGAACATATCGGCGCGATTGCGGCGGCGCTGGCCCGCGCGCAAGCCGAATTGACCAACCCGGAAAAGACCCTGACCGCTCAGATCCGCTCGCCGTTTCTGCGCAATGACGACCGGACCTTTCGCTACGCCTCGCTGGCGAGCGGCCTCGACATCGTGCGCAAGACCTTGAGCCAGCGAGAGATCGCCACCATCCAGACCACCCGGGTCGAGGCGGCCACCGGCCACATCCATCTCACCACCCTGCTGGCGCATGCCTCCGGCGAATGGATCTCCTCGGATTGGCCGGTCTGCGCCGCCAAGGACGTCGAGGCGCCGCTCCGCATGGGGGCGGCGCTGACCTATGCGCGGCGCTATGCTCTGTTCGCCCTGGTCGGGATTGCGATCTGGATGCGCCCGACGCGGTGGCCGGCGCGCCGGCCGCGCAGCCGCACGGCCCACCAGGCCTGCGCCCCCAACCCGCCAAGGGTGTTCTCAACCGTCCCCCGGTGCTCGGGCCCCTGCCCTCGGCCGAGCTCCGCGAGCAGCTGCTGAGCCAGCTCGCAGCCCTGCCCGCCGGCGAGGACCTGCTGGCCTGGGCCAAGGCCAACCTTCCGCGTAAGAACACGCTGCTGGAGCCGGACGCCCGGATCGTCGAGGCCGCCTATCAGAGGAAGTTGGAGGACGCCCGTCTCGCAGCCGACATGGTCGACCAAGCGCCCGCCCTGGAAGCGTCGGGAGAGCCGCTGCCAACAGCGACTTCGGGGACCGAGGCGGCGCTGCAGCCCGCTCTGCCGGCGGCCCACGAGGTTGGCCTCGCCCATCCGAAGGAGCCTCTCCGCAAGCGCAGCAAGGCCCATCTGTTGTTTGTCCGCGACAGCCCTGCCTGGTCTGCCAACAGACCCCGTCCGATGCCCACCACCTCAAATTCGCCCAACCGCGCACCCTTGGCCGCAAGGTCAGCGACGAGTTCACGATTCCATTGTGCCGCGCTCATCACCACGAGCTGCACCGACACGGCAATGAGCGCGCGTGGTGGGCCAACCTGCAGATCTCACCCCTGCCCGTCGCGCAGCAGCTGTGGGCGGCAAGTCCCGTGCATGATCCAACCAACGCCGGTATCGCCAGCGCGGCTCTGCCGACCCGTCTTGGCTCGGAAGCCTGACCGTGATGAACAGGCCCTTCCCTACCGCCCACCAGCTCACCGCGCCGCCGGTCGAGTTTGAGGCATTGGCACCGCCGCCCTTGCTGCTGCCGGGCGAGAGCCTCGAGCACTACAAGGTGCTGCGGCAGGCGATCTTTGCCGACCTCGCACCGCGATCCGCCATCGAATGGCTGCTCGCCATCGACGTCGCCGAATTGTCATGGGAGATCCAACGCTACCGCCTGCTGCGCCATAAACTTCTTGAGACCTATCGCCAAAAGGCGATTGAGGCCGTGCTTCGCCGCATCGACATGGTCGGAATCGTCCCGGAGTTCGCAGCGGAAGCGGAGTGCTACACTCAGGAAAACGCGCTGAGCTGGCGGACCGATCCGATCGCGGCGACCGAGATCGAGTCCCGCCTTTCGTCCTATGGGTTCGATCAGCATGCCATCAATGCGGAAGGCTACGTGCAGGCCCGCGAGATCTTCGTCATGTTCGAGAGCTTGCTGAACGCCGCGCAATCAAGACGGTTGCTGTTGATTAGGGAGATCAAGATCCATCAGTCCCCTGGCGCGGCAAAGTCTATGATCCGACCTCAAACACTCAAGATCGGTACGGAAGTCAAATAACCTACAGGCGGGTCTGGCACGAGGCTCCGCGAGCAACAGCCCGCGTGTCAGGTCGCCGCTGGGCAACGAGGGCCTGAAACCATGTTTCTGTAATAGCCGGGACTGCGAGGCAACAAGGCAACACGCAGCCGCCGGCGCCGTTCTATGCCACACCGCGGGGTCATATCGGGCCGCAGCTTCTGGCGACGATCCTGTCCGACAAATTTGGTCAGCATCAGCCGCGCCAGCTCCAAGCATAGATCCATAGATCTGGCGCTTGATCTTGAACAGCGGCCAATCCGACGGACCGCTTCCAGCGCATGGGTGAGATCGCCGACGCCTCCCCGCGCGTTCTGGGCGGTATCGGCCAGTTCGGCCGGTGTCCGTCTTCCCCTTCACAATTCGCCATCTTGGTGTCGTCGCCATGGAGCTTGTCGGCGGCGAGCACGTGGGACTCGATCAGTTCAAAGATTGGCCTGATCGCGAGGGCCAGCGGTGCCGCTCGCAGTTGCTTGCATCGCTAAGAGCTGTCAGGCATTCCGGCCCCTCTCATTTCTGCCGAAACGATTGATTGAACGACATCAGGAGCGGGCCGACGATATATTCAAACGCGGTGCGCTGCACGGTTGGGATCATCACCGTCGCCGGCATGCCCGGGTAGAGCCGAATGTTGGGCATCGCGGCGAGCTCATCCCGATCAATCCGCACGAACGCGGTGTAGTAAGGCGCGTTGGTCTTGGGATCAGTCAAGCGGTCGGCGGAGACCTGAATCACGTCGCCATGAATGATCGGTACAATGCGCTGCTTGTAGGCGGTGAGGTGAACCTCCGCGCGCGTGTCCGGATGCACGTCGCTGATGTCCTCGACCCCAACCTGTGCCTCGATGGTCAAGGAATCCTCATCAGGAACGATGTCGAGGATCTTGTCACCGCGCTGAATGACGCCGCCGACCGAGAAGACTGTGAGGCCAACAACCCGTCCCGTGTAGGGCGCGCGGATCTCCATGCGGCCGAGAACCGCTTTGGCGTTGAGCGCCTTGGGAATGACCTCCAGGAGCTTCGCTTGGGTGTCGCGCAGATCCTTGGTGACGTCAGTCATTCGGTCATTGTCGAGTTGGGCGATCTGCTGCTCCTGCTCGGCGATCGCCTGCCGCGCTTTTGCGATATTCGCGTTTGCATCGCCAATCTGCCCTTCAAGACCGTAGGCCGTGCGCTCCAGTTGCAGGATTCGTGGGCGCGCGATCAGACCCCGCTCGACCAACGGCGCAATGTCAGTGGCCTCCTTGTGAACGGAGTTGATCTGGTCCGTGAACGATTTGACCTGGGCCTCTGCCCCCACAATCTGCGAGCCGAGCTGATTGATCTTTTCACGGATCACACTCCGCTGCCCCTCCAGCGAGGCCCGGCGGCTCTGAAACTGGTTGAGTTGACCGTTCCAGACGCTCTTGAGGTACGGGTCGTCCGTGCGAGCATTGAGGTCAGGCGGCATCACGAGCTCGGGGCCATGCTCCAGCTCGGTCCGGAGCCGGATTTCGGTTGCGCGCAGCACGGCATATTCTTGTGTCAGCACGTCGTACTCGGCGCGGGCCTGGGTCTCGTCGAGGACGATCAGCAGGTCACCGGCGAGCACCCGATCGCCTTCCCTAACGTGCAATTCCTTGACGATGCCGCCATCGAGGTGCTGGACGCTCTTGCGATTGCCGTCGATTTTGATTACGGCGTTCGCGACCACCGCGCCATTGAGTGGCGCCATCACTGCCCAGGTGCCGAGACCACCAAAAAACGCCGCGATGATCAGCCATCCCACCAGAGCAACCCGCCCGATCGAGTCATTCGGGCCGCTGTGTTGGCCCGTTGTAGCCCGCAGCTCGGTCCTGAAGCGGTTTGGGGTATCCAATAGGGCCATGGGATGTATCCTAACTCGCGGCTGCCTGAACGGACGGGACCGCCACCGGTCGCGTCAAGCGCGACAAAATTTCGTTCCGCGGGCCGAACATCTCGACGACACCTTCACGCAGCACCAGAATCTTGTCGCAAACGCCAATGGTGGCAGGCCGGTGCGAGATCAGGACGACCGTGGTTCCACGCTGCTTCAGCTGCAGGACGCAATGGGCGAGCGCGGCGTCGCCATCTGCATCGAGATTTGAACTTGGCTCGTCAAGCACGACCAGGCTTGGATCGCCGTAGATCGCGCGCGCCAAGCCAATCCGCTGCCGATAGCCGCCGGAGAGGATGGCGCCGCCCTCCCCGACCTGCGTATCGTAGCCCTCCGGCAGTCGCACGATCATTTCATGCACGCCGGCCAATCTTGCTGCAGCAATAATCGCATCGTCATCGCCGTCGTTGAATCGGCCAATGTTCGCGGCGATGCTGTCGGCGAACAGCTCGACATCTTGCGGCAGATATCCAAGGTGCTGGCCCAATGACGACCTGATCCAGGCCGAAATTTCGGCACTATCCAGGCGCGCCGCGCCTGCCGAAGGGGTCTGTACGCCGACCAGGTGGCGCGCCAGCGTCGATTTGCCGGCGCCGGACGGTCCGATGATGCCCAGCACTTCTCCCGGTTCAATTCGGAAGGCAACGCCGCGTAGAATGGCTTTTGACGTTCCCGGCGCGGCGAATGACAGGCCTTCGACCGAAAGTTGGCCGTCGGGGCGCGGCAGGGTCAGCCCGGATTGACGCGGTGGATGGGCGGTCAGCAGCTCGCGTAAACGCACGAAGGCGCCACGGGCGGAGACAAGGCCGCGCCAGGACCCGACGATCTGCTCGATCGGCTGGAGCGCACGTCCGAGCAGGATGCTTGCCGCAAACATGGCTCCCGCGGTGGTGAGGCGCTCGATGACAAGATAGGCGCCAACTCCCAAAATTAGCGATTGCATGGACAGCCGCGAGAAACGGATCAGGCTCTGCATGGTGGAGGCACGGTCGCTGGCGGTGACCTGCCGCTCGATCATCCGGATGCGGTCTCGACTCCACCGTCGCAACAGTCCGGCGGTCATGCCCATGGCGCGCACCACTTCGGTGTTGCGCAGGCTCATCTCGGTGAAAATGTAGTTTCGGCTCGCCGCCTCATTGGCCTCCGACAGCGGAGACTTGACCGCCAATTCATTGATCAGGGCCAAAAGAATCAGAATGATGCAACACGCCAGCGCAAAAGCGCCCAGCAGCGGGTGCAGCGCAAAAATCACAAGGATGTAGATCGGGGCCCAGGGCAGGTCGAAAACTGCGTGAACTCCCGCACCCGTGATGAACTGGCGGAAAGTGTCGAAATCGCGCAATAGCTGGCTGCGCGTGCTGCCGCCTCTTGCGGTGCGGTCAATTACCGCGATCATCACCCGCGGTGCCATTTGATGGTCGAGGCGAACACTGGCGCGCGTGAGTACCCGCGCCCGTACCGTGTCGAGACCCGCGAGTGCAGCATAACCGAGCAACAGGACCATGGTCAGCATGAGCAGCGTGATCTGGCTGGCGCTCGAGATCACACGATCATAAACTTGCATCATGTAGAGCGGGCCGGCCAAATACAGCAGGTTAATGGCCAGGCTGAACATAGCGGCCGTGGCGAAATAGCCCTTGCAGGCTTGCAGCAACTGCCGGAGTTCGTCCGGGGTCTTACGCGAAACAATCACTCAGTCACCTGGCGGAAAAACCGCTCCCATTATGCCGACTGTGAATTAAATCAGGGATGAACTCCAAAATAATCAGGCAGAACTTATTAGCACGGCTAGCCGCGCCGCGGAAAGCTGTGGACGGCAACAAACCACATAGACGGTAAATCTACCGGTTTCGGTTTCTGCTACGACAGCGACACCAGGCTCGCCCAGCATCGGATCGGCTCGCGCGCATCCACTTCGCGTTAGTTCATGACACCCCTCTCTCCGAGCCGGTGCCAAGGTCTCGCTCACGCCATGTGGTGCGGATCATAGCTAATAGCCGTGCCGTTCGTTGCGTCCGCCTTGTCGTTAAAGCCCGTCGGATCGTACTGCCCGAGCAGGACGACATTTGCGGTGTGAGCGCCATCCGACACGGTCAAAGTGCCTCCCGTCCCCGCCTGATTTTCGGTGAAACTCAGCGTGGTGTCCGCTCCGAAAGCGATCCCCTTGAGATCGATGTCGTTGCCGGCCGCCAGCCCGCTGACCGCCCCGGTGAAATGGAAGGCATCATCCAGGATCAGGTGGCCCGTGGCGTTCGCGTCAAAGGTGACGTTGGCGCTCGAAGCCGCTCCGAACTCCATTGTTCCGGTCCCGCTGATCTCCGCTGTGCCTGACCCGGTAACCTCAGCAAGCGCCGTGACAGTGCCGCCGTTCGCCCACAGCAGGCCCGAATTAGCGATCGCGCTATCGATCATGAGACCGCCGCTGCCGGTCGCCTCGAGCGTACCTGCGTTCGTGATCACGTTGGTGCCGGTGTCGATCACCAAGGCATGGGTGCCGCTGGCATCGACGGTGCCTTCGTTGCTCAACGTCAGGCTGCCCTGCCCGAGCTGGCCGGCGCCGGAGATCACGTTGTCGACGTTGTCGAACGTGACGTTCGAGGCCGTGCCGGCGATGAAATTATGGTCATCGTCGGACAGGACCACATGACCGCCGCCGTTGAGCGTGATCCCGGTCTGGATCAGTTGCAGCAGCGTGTCGTCGCCCGAGGCCTGCAGGTCGATCTCGCCGCTGTTGTGGATGACGCCCGAAAGCGGCAGCATCGCGCCGTCGCCGATGGTCATCGCACCCGGGTTTTCCACTGTCGGCGTAACGTCGAATTCGACGTTTGCTGCGGTGAGGTCCGCCGCATGGACGCCGTCAAGCGTGATCGTTTGACCGTCGGCCAATGTGATCACAGCATTGCCGCTCGCGTCGTCCGCGGTGTGGGCCTGGACGTCAGCGAAGCTCTGCCAAGTGTAGCTGATCAGGTCGATGACGTCGGAGGACACCTCGAAGCTGTGTACGACGTCTTTGCCGATCGGCTGCGAGAACACGAACAGGTCGTGGCCGCTCGAGCCGGTCAGGTGATCGTTGCCAGACCAGGCGAAGATAGGGGAGCCGGGCGCGTAGGCTTCGACGTTGTCTACTACAGTTGCGGTTCCCATGCTGCCGTTAGCATTAATCCAGGTTTCCGCGACATTGAGCACCAGAGCGCCGGTGTAGTTCGCGGCCGTCGTAAGGGATAACGAACCAACATCATTCGTCACTACCGTCCACGAACCATCTGAATTATGTGTCGTGCCGTTTACGGTCCAACCTGATGGCGCTCCTGCAATTGTCAGTGTTACCTCTGCGTGGTTGCCGCTCAAATCCGTTAGCCCGAGATTGACAGGGCTTCCAGAGATGCCAGCTGGCTTGAGGCCGTTTTTTGTGGTCGCAATATTTGTGTGCCCAGCCGAATCCGAAAATGCGCCAGCATCGATTACTAGGTTGTAGGTGGAACCATTATTGCTGCCCGCTCCCTTGTCTACGCTAAACGTATAGTGGGTAGCGTCTATGAAGCTGCCCGATCCGTTTATGACAGCGACATTTGGTGGCCCTGAAACGTGCATCACGTCGCTTAGATTAGTAAAGTCCGTGTGATAAGTCGCACCGGAAGCAAAGGTGATAGTTACAGTGCTTGGATCGTTGTTACTGCCCTGATGGCCTTGTACCACGGTATTGATGAGCGTGTTGCTGGGCTCGTCAGTGCCGGTGATGGTCACAGCTACGTTCTGTGATGTCGTGCCGCCGTGGGTATCGGCGACCTGCACGGCGTATGTCAGCGTAACCGTCTGACCACCGAACAGATAATCGAAGTTCTGGTCTTGCGCAGAGAAGGTCCAAGATTTGGATCCAGTCGCACCGTTGGTGGAATCGGTCAGCCCGCCGAGCGAAAGCCAGCTTAGGATCGTTGCGTTTACGGGCAGAGCGCCTGAACCGTTTGATGTAGTGCCCGAGGCTGTAACCCCGGTCACCGTCACCGTATGAGTATCGCTTCGGTCCGCGTCGGTGAACGTCACCGCACCGCTTGCGGTATCGGCAGTTGTTGAAGCGTGAGTATTCGCGAGTTCGGTAATTGCACCGGTCTGCGCGCTGGAGGTGACCACCGGCGCGTCGTTGCTACCGGTGATCGTCACCACCACGTTCTGCGTCGCGGTGCCGCCATGGCCGTCGTCAACCTTGACCTGGTAGGTTTCCTGGATCGTCTGGTTCGCCGCCAGGAACTGGATCGACGAGTTGTTGACACTGTAGTTCCAGCTGCCGGTCCCACCGCTGCCGTTCGAGGTATCAAGCGTCTTCGAAGCGCTGAGCGAGCCAAGCTGCACGCCACCCGCATTGGTCGACGATACGAACGTTGCCGATACCGTGTGGGTGTCGGTCAGGTCGACATCCGCAAAGCTGATCGTACCCGAGGTGGTCTCGGTCGCTCCAACCGGGGTATCCTCCGTCACCGAGCCCGTCGCCGTTGCCGTCATCGTCGGCGCGTCGTTGCTACCGGTGATCGTCACCACCACGTTCTGCGTCGCGGTGCCGCCATGGCCGTCGTCAACCTTGACCTGGTAGGTTTCCTGGATCGTCTGGTTCGCCGCCAGGAACTGGATCGACGAGTTGTTGACACTGTAGTTCCAGCTGCCGGTCCCACCGCTGCCGTTCGAGGTATCAAGCGTCTTCGAAGCGCTGAGCGAGCCAAGCTGCACGCCACCCGCATTGGTCGACGATACGAACGTTGCCGATACCGTGTGGGTGTCGGTCAGGTCGACATCCGCAAAGCTGATCGTACCCGAGGTGGTCTCGGTCGCTCCAACCGGGGTATCCTCCGTCACCGAGCCCGTCGCCGTTGCCGTGATCACCGGCGCATCGTTGGTGCCGTTGATCGTGATCAGAACGTCCTGGGTCGCCGTCGCGCCCTTGTCGTCCGTCACCGTCACCGTGAAGGTTTCGGTGTGGCTCTCGCCCTCCGCCAGATCCTGGTGGCCGGCGTTGTCCAGCGTGTAGGTCCACACGCCCGTCGCGGCGTCGATCGCGAAGCTGCCATACGTGCCGGTCGCGGCGCCGCTGTAGGCGGCCGTCGCGCCGTGGTCGACGTCGCTCGACGTCACCGTGCCGGTCGCGGTCAGCGTGGTGTCTTCCTTGACGGTGCCAGCCTGCGCCGCCGAGGTGATCACCGGCGCGTCGTTGGTGCCGTTGATCGTGATCAGAACGTCCTGGGTCGCCGTCGCGCCCTTGTCGTCCGTCACCGTCACCGTGAAGGTTTCGGTGTGGCTCTCGCCCTCCGCCAGATCCTGGTGGCCGGCGTTGTCCAGCGTGTAGGTCCACACGCCCGTCGCGGCGTCGATCGCGAAGCTGCCATACGTGCCGGTCGCGGCGCCGCTGTAGGCGGCCGTCGCGCCGTGGTCGACGTCGCTCGACGTCACCGTGCCGGTCGCGGTCAGCGTGGTGTCTTCCTTGACGGTGCCAGCCTGCGCCGCCGAGGTGATCACCGGCGCGTCGTTGGTGCCGTTAATGGTCACCGTCACCGTCTGGGTGACCGTGCCGCCATGGCCGTCATTGACCGTGACCACGTAGCTTTCGGTCACGCTCTGCCCCTGCGCCAGATACTGCGCGGCAGCGTTGTTCAACGCATAGTGCCACTGCACCGAGCCGTTGGCGGCATTGGCCGCCTCGCTGACCGGATCGAGCGAGAAGGTGCCGAGCGCGGTGGTGTTACCCGGCGCTGCCGCAAACGTGGCGGTATGGCCGTCGCTGAGGTCGACATCGTTGAAGCTGATCGTGCCGGCGGCATTAAGCGAATCCGACGGATCCGGCGTCGCAGGTGCGTCCTCCACCACGGTCCCGCTCTGGACACCCGAGGTGATGGTCGGCCCGTCGTTGGTGCCGTTGATGGTCACCGTCACCGTCTGGGTGACCGTGCCGCCATGGCCGTCATTGACCGTGACCACGTAGCTTTCGGTCACGCTCTGCCCCTGCGCCAGATACTGCGCGGCAGCGTTGTTCAGCGCATAGTGCCACTGCACCGAGCCGTTGGCGGCATTGGCCGCCTCGCTGACCGGATCGAGCGAGAAGGCGCCGAGCGCGGTGGTGTTACCGGGCGCTGCCGCAAACGTGGCGGTATGGCCGTCGCTGAGGTCGACATCGTTGAAGCTGATCGTGCCGGCGGCATTAAGCGAATCCGACGGATCCGGCGTCGCAGGTGCGTCCTCCACCACGGCGCCGCTCTGGACACCCGAGGTGATGGTCGGCCCGTCGTTGGTGCCGGCGATTTTGATGGTCAGGCTCGACGAGCTCGAGCCGCCGTGATTGTCGGAATTGGTGTAGCTGAAGACGTCCGTCACCTGCTGGCCTTCGGCCAGCGCCTGGACGTTCGCCTGCGCATTGTTCAGCGTGTAGGTGTAGCTGCCGTCCGCGTTCAGATGCAGCGTGCCGTAGGTGCCGACTACATCATGGGCAACATTGCCGGCCGAGCCGTTCACGGCCGTGACAGTATGGGTATCCTGAACGTCGACGTCGGTGTCGTTCGTGAGAACGTTGCCGCCGACCGGGTTCGGCGCGGTATCTTCCTTGACTGCGTTGCTGTCAGCGACTGCGACCGGGCCATCATTAACGCCCGCAATCTTTACCGTGGCGGTAGCCCAGCTCAGCGTCCCATTGCCAAGTCGGATCGCGTAAATGAACGAGTCTGTGAAAAAATCTCCTGCCGACAGGGCACCGATTTGCGCGCTCAATGCTGACGCATCATACCCAACTTTACCATCGGCCGTGATCCAGATTTTGGCGCCATTTAAGCTGGTGTCGCCACTAGTGGCTTCGGCCCGCGCGGTATCCTGGGTCAGCAGGTCAGCGGCGCTATAGCCGCTCATCGCGCCGCTGTTATTGATCCCGTTGTCGATCGAAAAGAGGGTCTTGGCATTGCCTCCGAGGTCATTTCCCATGACATCGAAAAAGACAGGCTGAATGTTATCTTCCGTCAGCGAAATGAATGCTCCGGCGGCGGTCACACCACTCGTAAATATATCGTCCTTTGCTTGCGGTGTGTTAGAGAAAGAAGTGGTGCTGCCGCCGCCGGTTGTCTGAGTAGCCATTTTTTGGTCCTCGAAACTCGTAAAATCTGAATGTTAGTTAGAACGGGCGTGAACGCGATTGGACGTGGTCGCCGCTTACGCCTCAACGGCCTATCGAAATTCTGAAATGTCTTGATGGGGTAATTGCAAAACAGCGCCCTCGCTCAACAGGCGACAGCATCGAAGCGGATCGCCAAGATGGCTCACCGGTCGATCGTTTGTTTGCGGAAGGTCGTGCGCGACATCGGGGTTGTTCGCCAAGGTCGCCGACGACTCAATCTCAACATCCGCTGCAAGATCGAGTGATCGAGCAACCGCCGAGATTTCCCGGAAGCGAATTTCAATGACGGACCAGTCGACCGCTGGCTCCGGTTTCGGCGTAAATAAAACGCGACCCAATGCTCACTCCTCGAATCTGCTGACGCAGAGCAGATGACATCGCAATCGAAATCAATTCACCGCACACGCACACACAGAACGACGCCCACTCAACATTCGGGCGCGCGGCGAAAAAACGCCGCGCATGTGCTCAAAGGGCTTACCGACAAGATCCCGACTACCATAACCCCTGCCGCTTCGTGCTTTGGTCCCGGCGCCGGCCGTCCGCCTGCGCAAGAACCCTGTTATTGTGACTTGAGATCTGCCGCGAGCCCCTAAGGTGATGCCCTTTGGTGTTAGCAAATCTTTAACTAAATTAAATGCACACTGGCGCAAAATTGTGCGGCGGTCTATACCCCACTACGCATTAAATCCATTTTTAAATCCATTTTATTATTAACAGTGCTACCCGTATTTCTCTTTCAGTTCGGCGTGTTCCTTCCCCGGCTTCAGCAGCCCGTAGGATTACGGATTTCCTGTTGAAGCCTCAGCTTTAGGCGACAAGCCGTGATGTCTATCTCGTGCTGAAAGAGTTCGGAGTGTGAGCTCGGGCGCGCCTGGTACGAACCGTCGGCCACGCGACACTGATGCGACTCCTTGTCAGGGACACTACGAGCATCCTCCTCGCATTGTTGTCTTCAAGACCGCGGAGTAATGATCTCGGGATATCGCCGTGCAGATCCACTGAACTGTTACGCCGCTTTGTCGAGTGGTCGCCTGAGCATGGAGGCCTGCGCTTTCTTGTTGATTTTTGTGTGCGGCAGCTTTGCGAACTTGGCGCGAGGAAGCCAACTAACCAGGTTCTGGATCCGGGCTATCGTGCTGAAACCCACTGGAACACGACGTCGGTGGACGAGCTGTGGGCGCCGCCTCCGTCAGAGCCTTGCCTTCTCCTGGAAACGAGCCCAGCCTGAGCCACCCATCGCGCCAGCCAAGAAGGCCTGCGAAAAGCAAGGCTCGCTAATCTCGGCCCAGGATCGCCGAAATGAAGATCAGACTTTTGCGTGGATCCCACGTTGTGAAAGAAGTCGAGTTTCCGGCAAGCTTGCCGCCACTTGAGATTCATCGGATTTCGGTTGATTGTACGCATACGACGAAGACCGCCTGATTGACGCATGCGCGCGGGCACGGCGAGCTCTATGATGGCGTTGCGAGAAGGTCAGGCAGCCTGCTGATCGGCGGGCTTGTCGGCTCGGCGCAGGAGCTTCCATTCCCAGGGCA
>NZ_JADPKQ010000473.1:0-27467 GCF_023074015.1 Bradyrhizobium sp. 142 | reverse complement strand
GGGCGATGATCTGCACCGCCCACAACCTCCGAAAGCTCGCGCTGGCTGCCGGATGAGCGCCGTCATGTTATCGTCGCGGCCACACCGCGACTAAACAGACAGGCTCCCTAGCTAGCACCCGGCACAAGTTGCTCGCCGGAGACGTCGTTTCCGGCAAGCCGCCAACGACTGCGGCCGTCTGTCGGAACGGGCCGTGCCGATCCAGTGGATCATGCTTAAGAGGTTTCTCGAAATGCTCGGCCAGTTGCGTGCCGAAACCCATGAAACCCTTTGTTGCTCCCCGAAATTTCGAAGTTCCCCACGGAACGGCTGGCGGCGGTTGGGATTGGACTTCTGTCAATCCAAGCGATGGAGACAACAATGACGCGTTTGAAACTTGTGAGCGCGGCCGCGTTGACGGCTCTGATTTTGCCGCTCGCGACCACAAGCCCTACCCTCGCCGCGGGACGCGGACCGGGCTGGTGTACCCCGCCTGGTAATATGGCCGTTGGCGCAGCCGGACCGGCGATGAACGGCGGCCAATTGATGGCGGGCGTCGGCCAATGCCGTCCGATCGCCAACCGCTATGGCTCCTCGGGCCCCAGTTATGGCGCCTACGGATATTATAGCGAGCCCGGCCTGGGCGTGCCGGCCTACGCGCCAGATTACGAGTATTGAGGCGCCTTCTGTCTGTAGCAAGGCCAAACGGCGCGGTCGATGCAGGCCGCGCCGTTTTCGTTTGGACAGCCATTTCTAAGCCGCCTTCAGTTGAACGTCCTATCGGCTTTCTTTGAGGTCAGGAGGGTCTCGGCGGGTGCACCTTCGGATCGGCGCCTGAGAATCCTCGTCAGGTGCACTGTGATCGGAATCCCGGTATTTTGCACAACACTTTTGCGCACGTGGGGGTCTTGATGGCGAAAATATCAATTGGCGATCTGGAAGGTGGCGCGGCGTTGTGCATCTGGTTCGAAGGCGTTCCGTCATTCCACGATGCGACGTTGCGTGAGCCGGAGCTTCGCCAGGGCGCGCCGGGCCGATTTGTCGCCCACGCCTTTCGGATGGACGCCGAGGTCGATGCGCACGGAAACTTCTTGCTGACGAAACATGTAGACGTGACATTCAGCATCTTCGATCGGATCGAAGTCCAGCTGTTCGAATTCACGGAAGCCGGAATCATGTCCGGGCTCGACGTTGAGATCGATCCCGACGGAACGACACTGAGCTTCGATTCCAGCTATGGCGTGCATGGCCGCATCAAGGCCAAGCGAGTCGTCGTCTCGTTCGAGCCCCGGCTGATCGGTTCATCCTGACAAGCCATGCCGCGCGCAAAGGCCGCCCTGCCCGGCCAAATCGGCCGTGGACCGACGCTGAAAATCGTTGCAAAAAGACGCTTCCGAGGCGCTGGCGGCCGGTCCGCCAAGCCTCTAGGAAAACGTCGATATTTGGAAGAATGGTCGGAGTGGCAGGATTCGAACCTGCGACCCCTGCGTCCCGAACGCAGTGAGCATCTTCTAAGTTACTGATCTTTCTTGATGTGGGGACCGTATTGGTCGCGTTCTGTTCACGGTCGTTTCACCCAATTCGTTGCGAATTCGTTGCGGCGTCCTAGACGAGAACGGGGCTTGCGGGAGATCTGAGAAAGTCGGATGCGGGCTGAGACTACGTCCTGGCCGCCGGCAACGTGGCGCCTTTCCAAATGCCTAGTTTAATTTCCAAATGAACAGCCTAGTGGAACGCTCAGTCCAGGAGTTCGCACCAGTGTCTGCCTTGAGCAAACGCCAGAAGCCGCGCGGACCAATGCGTCTCACTGAACCATTGACCGGACGGCGCAGGTTCCTTCTCAATGGACGAGTCGTCGCCGTTGACCCGGGCCAAGGCACATGGATCACGGCGGGGACCCCGCACAGTTCGCTGCCGGAACCGGGGGCCTGCTCTGTTTGAACGTTTATCTGTCCGCGAGCGCATACGCCGCGCCCGAAGTGGTGGCGGAAGCGGTACGATTGTGGAACAGAGCGGGGCACGTGCGCTGTGCAGACATTGCAGACGCGTTACTCGATTGTCAGCTGCTGTCAGATCCGCCCATATTCAATCGCGGGTCTTCTCCAGCGACCGAGCCTGCAGACAAGACAGTAGCCGAGGCCGCAGTGCAGGCCGAAATGAGTCGCGAAGGTTTTTCTCGCAGATTTCGCCGATCGCATGGGCCGATCGCATGGCATGTCCCCCGGCGCCTTCCGGGCGATGCACAGGCTTAACGACGCGCGCGAGCTGCTTCGCCGCGGAGAATCCATTGCTGGCGTCGCGGCCGAGACCGGATTTGCGGACCAAAGCCATCTTGGTCGGTTTTTCCGGAGGGCGTTTGGAATCACGCCGGGATAGTATCGGTCGAACTCGGCGGTCACAAACGTTCCAGACACGTCAATGCGCCACTCCTAGGGTCGGTCCCCAGTCGGGCGGGCGCCTAATCCGAGCCATGGTGGTTACAGCATAGCCAGGATGTGACGCTCACCGGTAATCATTACCGGGGTAAGCCGTGTCGGGATCGTATGGCAATGCCTTGTTTTACTTGCTGGCTGTCGCTGCCGGATTCAGCGTCGCGCTTCAGCAAATACTTAATGCGAACCTGCGGGCAGAATTGGGCTCGCCCTTTTGGGCAGGCTTCGTCAGCTACTGCGTTGGCGTGCGTTTTGGCAATGCTGATGGCGATCCTGGTGTCGCGCGAGGCGCCGCTTTCAGGAGCTATGGTTGCCCGTACCTCTTGGGCCTCGTGGACCGGTGGGCTGTTTGGGGCAATGTTTATCGGGGCCGCTATAGTTGCCGTGCCTCATCTCGGTGCCGCCACAGTTCTCGCCCCGATCGTCGTCGGCCAGATGCTTGGGTCCTTGGCGTTCGACCATTTCGGCTTGCTCGGCGTGCCGCAGCACCCCGCTACCTTGGTTCGACTCGGCGGCGCCGCCCTTCTAGTCCTCGGGGTTGTCCTGATCCGCCTCTAGAGCATGTTGTTTTTTACCAGAATCGGGATTCCCATGGGGCCTCATGCTCGATCAGCACCGGCGAGCGCGCGTCGCGCAAACAGGACGCGAACCGGTCGACCAGTCCGATCGCGGAATCACCTTTGTTGTCCAAAGGGCCCTGCTAGTGGTATCGGTCGCGCAGGGCCGGCGGGGTCGCTCGCATGGTCTGCAGAAGGTTTGCACATTGCCTGCCAAACCCGGATCGAAGGCATTTTTCTTTTCTGCTCAACCTGCCACGGCGTTCTTCTGGTCAAGCGACGCCTGCTCCGATGTGGAAGGCGAGCTCACCCTCTATCCACCACGCACTCCGCACCATCGATAACATAGGCTGCGTGACGAAAATCCCTGATGGTGGCGAGCTTGCCGGCGGACCAGTCGAGAAGCATGAAGTATTTCGCCCGCCCGCTCGCCTCATTCGGATCGAACACCAAGATCGCGGGACGTCCCTCGACCTGCCCCGTCACCAGGTGCCAGTCGCTGACCTTCGAATAATTGCCGAAATAGTTCGCCACCTCGGCCTTGCCTTTCAGCCTGGTGCGGTTGACGAGCTCGAGCCTGACGTCGTCGGCGATCATGGCGCGGATCGCGTCGAAGTCGCGGGCATTGAAATGGCTGACATAGGCGTTGAGCCGCGTCCGATCGGCTTCCGACAGACCCGGCTGCGGCACATCGTCCGGCTCGCCGGCAAACTCGCGCAGCTGCGTGCGCCCGCGATGCAGCGCGGCTTTCACCGCCGGCAGGCTTAAATCCATGATGTCGCAGACCTCGGCCAGCGAGCAGCCGAGCACGTCCATCAGGATCACGCTGGACCGCTGCGCCACCGGCAGCCGCATGAACGTGCGCAGGCTGGTCGCAGCGATCTGGCGACTTTCCACATCATCGAGCTGGTCGGCAATCATCTCCACCTCCTCAGCCGAATGCAGCGCCTCCTGCCGGTTGCGGCGACGCAGGAAATCCAGCGCGGTGTTGTGCGCGATGCGGAACAGCCAGCCCTCCGTATTGACGGGCGTGACCGATTGCAGCGCTTCCATCGCCTTGATCAGCGCATCCTGCAACACATCCTCACCGTCGATGACCGAACCGATCATGCGCGCACAGTAGCGATGCAGTTTCGGCCGCATCCGCGCCACCAGGGCCTCGATATCGACGGTGGTCAGCGGGTCTGGCGCCATTGCTCCTCCGTCTCGCCTGTCAGGACTCGTCCAGCATACGGTAGTTGCCGACGATCCTCACATCACGCACCAGCGGCGGCTCCGCGCAGCGGTCCCGGATGCCGTCCTGGAACGTCTGAAACGCCTTGAGCTTCGGGATCGGGCTCGAGCCGTCCTCAGCCGTCGACAAAATGGATGAAGGTGTCGTCCTCCAGCCGCAGCGTCAGATAGCGCACGCCGTCGGGCCCGGCCGCCTTCAATTCCGCAAATACGGCCGCAACCAGCTCGGCATTCCTGTCGGCCAGCTCCGGCTTGGCCCTGTATCTGATCAACGTCCTTCTCATCGCGCGCTCCCTGCTCATGACGCAGCCTGGCTCGCTCATCGCGCGCCATCTTTCCATTTTAGCACGACCTTCCCGAGAAACGGGTGCCCCGCTCGTCCGGATCAAGGTCGCGCAAATAGCCGCGTCACCCCTAGGACGTTTGCCGGCCGGCGAAGGATGCGGCCCAGGAGAAATTATTCTTGGGCGCATCCTTTGCCACTCGGACCTCGTCTAGCCCGCAGAACGCGCCGCGACAGGGCGGCTCGATACACGGAGAGAGGGCGATGCAGATCCCGACCGATCGCGCCGAGCGAAACTGGGTGCTTGGCGTCACCGCGCTGGCGTCCTTCATGATGGCGCTGGACGCCATGATCATCACGACGGCATTCGCGGCCATCCGCGCCGAATTCGGCAGCCCGGTCGAGACGCTGCAATGGACTGTCAACGCCTTCAACCTGACCTTCGTGCTGCTCCTGACCGGCGCCGCGCTCGGCGACCGCTTCGGTCGCCGCCGCATGTTCGCGGCCGGAATCGCCCTGTTCGTCGTTGCATCGGCCGCCTGTGCGCTCGCAGCCAACGCCACCGCGCTGATCGCCGCCCGCGCGCTGCAGGGCGCCGGCGCCGCGCTGGTGATGCCGCTGGCGATGGCGATCCTGAGCGGCACGTTCGGCCGCGAGGAGCGCGCCCGCGCGCTCGGCATTTTCAGCAGCATCACCGGCTGCGCGCTGATCATCGGCCCCGCCATGGGCGGCTTCATCACCGAACATTTCGGCTGGCGCTGGGTGTTCTGGATCAACCTGCCGATCGGCCTGATCGCGATCGGGCTGGTGCTGGCACGGTTGCGCGAAAGCTTCGGACCTTCCGCCGCATTGGACATCCCCGGACTGTTGCTGGTGGCCCTCGCGGCGCTGGCGTTGGTCTGGAGCCTGTTGCGCGGCAACGTTGTGGGGTGGGCGAGCGCCGAGGTCATGGCCACGCTGATGGCAGGCCTGGTGTTTGCCGCCGGCTTCGTGGTCCGGGAATTGCGTGCGGCCGCGCCGATGGTGCCGATGCGGCTGTTCGCATCGCGCGCCCTCGCCGCCGGCATGTCCGCAAGCGTCCTGTTCTACGCTGCGATGTATGGCCTATTGTTCCTATTGCCGCAGTTCCTCCAGACGACGCTGGGCTTCGACGCCTTCGGCGCCTGACTTCGCCTGCTTCCCTGGACAGCGACGCTGTTCGTCACCGCCCCGATCGCCGGCGCGGTCGTCAACAGGCTCGGCGAGCGGCCGCTGGTGGTGACGGGATTGCTGATGCAGGCGATCGGCCTTGGCTGGATCGCCGAGATCGTCAGCCCCGCGGTTGCTTACTCCGCCCTAGCCGCGCCGTTGGTGCTGGCCGGTGTCGGCGTCTCGATGGCGATGCCGGCAGCACAGAACGCCATCCTGAGTTCGGTCGCGGTGGCCGAAATGGGCAAGGCGTCCGGCATCTTCAACATGGGCCGCTTCCTCGGCGGCATGTTCGGCATCGCCGCGCTGGTGGCGAACTTCTCGGCCCATGGCGGGGTCTACTCGGCCGCGCATTTCGAGAGCGGATTTGCTGCGGCGGTGAGCCTCGCCGCAATGCTGTCGCTGGCCGGCGCGATTGCGGGGCTTTTCCTGCCGGCACGGCGACTGATCGCCGGCGCAGCCGCGACGCAAGATGCGTGACGCTTGCGACGACCGACCGTCATGGCGTACCACAAGCGCTATTCCTGCCGAGGCAGATGCACGCACTTCATCTCGATCCGCATGTATCGGAAGATGACTGGAAGCATTGGGCGTACGCTCGCCCTGATCGATCATGGTACAGCACTTGCTACAGGCAGCTCATATTCGCAGGGCGGGATTGTTCCGCGATTCCGGATCGATCCAATTGCAACCGGACGTCAGCTTGGCGATGCCCCCCAGCAAGCCACCCGAATCGCACCGCATTAATCAACCGGCCGATGCGGATCACTTCCTGCTCGGCCGGTGTGGCATCCCCATGTACACTCCTCCTTTCGCAAGCTCGTCCATCATTTGGTTGACGCGCTTACGTCGAGTTTCCGGGCGCAGCCCGCGCGCAATCCAATGCAGATAGTCATTGCGCTGATATGCAGGCCTTTGCCTGAAAGCCGCCGTTAAGTCTGCCGCCTTAAGCTCCGCACGCAAGGAGGCGGGCATGTGAACCAAGGGCCGTTTGAGCATGTCGTAACCTTCCGATCCGAGTGAGATGCCAAAATCAGCACACCTATTAGGCGATCACAAACGATAATTCTGCATTGATCGGAGCGTTCATTCGGCCAAACCGCCAAGTCAGCCCTCGACTATGATTTCTTCGGTGGCTGGAGAGGCATCAACGACGGCAGGAATTCGACTGTTAGGCGAATGCGTCAGAATTCACAGTCGAATCGCTCACCATTGTTGATATTGACTGGCCGCAAGAGGCGTCAAAGGGCGCATGCCTGTCGGTCAGCTGCGAAACATGAGCGACCCGCCTGCCAAGCAGCCATCGCACAAGTGAGAGCCAGAAGGTCGGATTGAGGCTCACGACGGCGAGACGACATCCCGGGTGTGCTTAGGGGTGAATGTGAGTTCGAAGCGTCCGGCAGCACACCGTGCTTGGTAGCGGTACGCGTATCGACGTCAAAGTCGTGGCGGGACCGCGTGGTGTAGTAGTAGTTGTTCAGACGGTTATTAGCAGCACCGGCACCGGCAAGGTTGGGAGTATAGTCGCCGTTGGCACCAAGGACCGTATCGGCGCGAAAATAGCAGCTGAACTTAAGACACGTATCGGCGCCTGGTATGTAGTAGAAACCGGCACCATACAGCGGGCAGATCTTCACGTATTCGATCGCCTTGGCCTTTACGGGAAGATCGGCAGCCTGCGCCCCACCCGCCAGGACCAGCCCGCTGCCAAGCTCGGGAGCAAGCTCTTCAACATCTTCACTTCTAAAACCTCCAAGTTGTTGGATCCCAAACAGTTGGCTCAGCCATTTCGAAAACCGACTGTTTTCCGCCCCAAATCATTTTCGACCTACAGGGCATCATCGATCGAGTGCCAGCTGATCGACTTGAGTCAGCGAGCGTCTCGCGCGAACTATTTCGTTCGTCGCGTGATGACGTTGACACAGTTGGCAAACGGCGCGCTAACTCGGTACGGACCGGACAGACGGCGCGCGCGCAACGTAGCCGCGCGCGGATGAGCCGGTGTTCGATAAAGTCACAGTGTCGGCTTTCGATTCCACCGCCTTATCCTTTTGCTTTGCGTGATTGTGATATCCGCGCGGTGCGCTCGTCGGAATTGCGATGGAGATCGGGATCGAGCCGACAGTCCGTTAGCCCACCGACCATGGTTTCGTGGCTGCGGTGATTGAAGATGCTTGTGGCTTCGGCGATCGAGAAGCACGCGACCGGTCGATAGCCACGCCCGGCCTTATCCGCGAACCAATAATTACAAATGTTGGAACCTTCTGCGCTACGCTTTCCAGCGTCGGCGAGGACGGTCGTTTTGCTAGGCGTTAGCTTCGATCTCCGTCCAAAAGCGGACGCCGAGCTCTCGGCCATGGATGTCGCCCCAGTCGTACAACGCTTGCAGCGTGTTCGCCAGCTCCCGCCCCCGGTCACTCAATGTGTAGCGTTCTTTGCCGTCAGCACCGGCCTCCAGTATGACGAAGCCGACTTCGGTCATTTCCGCCAGCCGCTGAGTCAGCATCTTTTCGGACAGAGACGGGATTGTTCTACGCAAGTCCGAATACCGCATGGGCTTTTCTTTGATCCGCGCCAAGATCACCGTCTTCCACTTCCCGCCAAGCACATCAAGTGTGAACTCGACGGGGCAGCCATAAAGTCTTCCGCGTTGCGTCATGAGTCTAGTATAGCCGCCGCCGGCTGGCTGCGGAAGGTGGAGCCAACATGGTCTGGACAAGAGAACGGCGACGTGCGCAAGAAATACAATCCTGCCTGCGTTCCCAGCTCGCTATTGGCATCTCTAATCTGACTGCGTCGGGCTGAAACCGCGCGCCGAGTGATTGAGGCGTTGCGCTGACATGCAGATTGAAAGAGGGTAGGAAACAAGAACTTGGTGTCGTAGCTTCATTCTCGTCGGAACCTCGCGTAAGCACTGCGTAAGCAACAAACGCACGCGTAGCTCAGCTGTATGAGCGCTGCCCTCCGAAGGCAAAGGTCGTACGTTCGAATCGTATCGGGTGCCCATGCACGCTTCGCACATGAGGCTGACGCCGCGGCCTGCGCCGACCAAGCTCTTGATGTTCTCGGGACTGACATCGTGCCTGACGACGATGGGCAGTTCACCCGGCGAGGAGAACTTCGCCACGAGGATGTCCTGGATCTCTGGACCGGGATCGCGCTCGCTCAGCAGGAAACGCTCACGCCTGAGATCCGTCCAGTAGATGATCTCGTTCGCGGCAAGTGGGTGATCTTCAGGCAAGGCAACGATAATGCGCTCGCTCCACAAGACCATCGAGCGATTGCTATCCGACGCCGGCTCTCCCGTGACGACTGCGATATCGACCGTGCCGTTTTGAATCCCGTCGAACAGGCGTGAGCGAGATCCTTCGATTGCGTTGATCGCTACCTGGGGAAAGCGGCGGCCAAACTCGACGAGACTGGCCCGGAGATTGCCGGCAGAAAGCGAGGTGTAGAAGCCGATCGTCAGATATCCGGCCTCGCCGCGACCGACCGCCTTCGCTCCGTCGACCACGGTCTGCAACTCATTCAAAACCCGGCGAATGCCATTGACAAAGTCCCGGCCCGCCGCAGTTGGCCTGACGCCGCCGTTTGTCCGTTCGAACAAGGCGATCCCGAGCTGGTCCTCCAGATGCTTAACTCTCCGGCTCAGATTGGATTGCTTAAGGGCGAACAACTCTGCCGCCTTGCGAAACCTCCCACAGCGCTCCGCCGCTTCAGCGTATCGCAGATGCTTAAGCTCGATCGTCACGTGAATACTCGGTTCCTGGTACTGAAAGCTACGTAACGAAGAAGCGCACAGACCGCGCCGGCGTGGTCTGCCGGTAAATCGATCGCAGAGTTTACTTCCGTTGTTCTTGTCTCTCCTTCGAGGGATGCCCCTGGCTCGCGCAAACTGAATTGCGCTCTAGCGTCTCCGGTGTGGTCGTCGACCGGCTAACAGAATCGAAGGCGGCCTGGAGCCGCTCCATTACGGACGGCCCGTTTCCTCCCGACCGCTTTGTGCCGCCGAGATGTCGGTCGCGAAGTTCGTCCATGAAGGCTTCCCACATAACGGGACCGCCGTCGGCGAGGAGACGCGCCCGAATTCCCAGTTCGTCGGTGACGGGAAGGTGCTCCACGCCCCAAGCTCCGATCTGAGCGAGGACCGGGAGCAGGGAAATGCCTTGCTCCGTCAGGCTGTAGATCGCCTTCTGCTTGTGGGTCGGGTCGTCAGTTTTGGAAAGAATACCGCGCTCGACCAAGACTTTCAGCCGCGCGGCCAAAATGTTGGACGCGATGCGCTCCTCGGATTTGGTGAGCAATTCCCGGAAATGCCGCCGATTTCCGAACATGATGTCGCGGATGATCAGCAGGCTCCAGCGGTCGCCGAGTACCTCAAGGGTCAGGTTGATCGGGCAGCCCGACTTGAAATCCCCCCGCACCATCCACCTCCACTTCAAGAGCAGTTGCATTATGCCATTAGAATTGATATCCCTCAACCGATTGCATAATGCAACCGCAGGGAGGAAGGGATGATACGGGCTGAACTTGATGTGCTCTTCGAGCTGCAAGCCTTGTCGCGACGTAGCTTCCTGGGGTCCGTCGCGGCGAGCGTCCTGGCCGGCTTGTCGCACAACGCGGAAGCTCAGCCGGCACCGGACCTGATCAAGCCGTTCCGGTTTCATGCGTCCGAAATGGCGCTCGATGATCTTCGAAGCCGGCTCGTGCAGACGCGTTGGCCTGAGCGAGAGACTGTCTCGGGTTGGACGCAGGGCGTCCCCGAAGCGCGACTAAGATCCTGGATTGACTATTGGCGCAGTGCCTATGACTGGCGTCGCTGTGAAGCGAGCTTGAACCGCTTCGACCAGTTCCGCGCCGATATCGACGGCCTCGGGATCCACTTTCTGCACGCCCGGTCGCCGCATGCAAGAGCGCTGCCGCTCATCATTACCCATGGGTGGCCGAGTTCGGTTATCGACTTCCTGAAGGTCGTCGGCCCACTGACAGATCCCGTCGCCTACGGCGGCGACGCGGGCGATGCGTTCGATGTCGTCATCCCATCGCTTCCCGGCTTTGCATTTTCGGATAAGCCGGCGGCGTCCGGCTGGAATAAGGAGCGCATCGCACGTAGCTGGGCCACGCTCATGTCGCGCCTGGGATACGGTCGCTATGTTGCTCAAGGCGGCGATTGGGGTGCCTTCGTCACGACGGCCATGGCCCAGCAACGGGCTTCCGGCCTGGCCGCTATACATCTCAACTTTCCGCAGGTGATCCCCGACCAGATACCATCTGAACTCTCTGCGGAAGAACGCCGCGCCCTGGACGCCATGGCTGGGTTTCAAAACGATGCCTTCGGCTACTTCACGATGCAGTCGACGCGGCCTCAGACCATTGGCTACGCGCTCGCCGACTCGCCGGCCGGCTGGGCGGCCTGGCTCTTTGACATCTTCCGGGTTGCCACAGACAACAACGGCGATCCCGAGGGCGCGCTGACGCGCGACGAGATGCTCGACCAGATCACCCTGTATTGGCTGACCAACACCGCAGCGTCCTCCGCCCGGTTCTATTTCGAACAGCGCGCGCTGGGGCCAAAGAGCAACGCCGGCGTTGTCGATCTGCCGGTCGGATGCAGCATCTTCCCCCACGAGGTCTATCGCGCGCCACGCAGCTGGGCGCAGCGCATGTATCCCAATCTGTTCTACTGGAACGAGCTGGATCGCGGCGGTCACTTCGCCGCTCTCGAACAGCCGGCGCTCTTCGTCGAGGAGATGCGCAACTGTTTCCGCCCACTGCGCCAAGCGTGACATGGATATTTCGTACCTTGAGAAGGAGGCCTTCAATGACCCAGCAATCGAGCTTGGCGGAGACGGTCCGCCGCTATTATCGCGCCTATGAGACAAAGGACCGCGAGGCGATCGAGGCGCTTCTTACCCCCGACTTCCGGTTCTCAAGTCCGTTGGACGATCGGATCGACCGGGCAACCTATTTCGACAAATGCTGGCCGAATAGCGAACGCACACAGTCGTTCGACATCAAGCGGCTATGGGAACAGGATGGCGAGGTGTTCGTCCACTACGAGCTCCGACCAATCACCGGCGAGTCCTTTCAGAACGCTGAACTCCTTATCGGCGACGGAAACCGCATTCGCGAGGTGATCGTTTTCTTCGGCCGCGGACGCGGGACGGTGGGGGACAATGCTCAAGCCTGAAGTGGGTTGAAATGTCAATGCCGGTGCGCCGGGTTCAAACGTTCGCGCTGCATCCCCCGCCCAGAAGCCACTTTCGGCATGTCGGCGCGGTAGCAATGGCGTTGTTCGTTTTCGATCCGCCGCGATGCGTGAGCGCCTTTTCTTAAGAGCCCTGAAGCTCAACCAAACACTGAGGGTGTCGGGCAGGCACACTCAGGTGAATATGGCGCAGCTCATCCATGAACGCGTCGTGGCGATCCGCCGTTCTCCAGGAGTTCAGCGGGCACTCCTATCGCTTATAATTGGACAAGTGTCCGTGATCACGATGCCGCCTCGGAGCTCGGGGCTGGCCCTCTGGCCCACGGTCCCTGGCTCAGCCACAGCCCGGAGAGACATCACCCATCGAATGACCCCGCTTTCAGAAAGCAGAGATACTGACGTTCGAAACAAGGATTGCGATCGTTGTCAGGCACGATCTTGCTAGTGGCAGAAGCTCAACATTACAGCGTTTCCTCGTGAGCGGTATCGTCGGGGCGTCTCCCGAGATCAAGGGCAAGGGCGGCCGGAGCGGAGGGGGATCACCCGCCTGACAAGGGCGCGCTCGATGAGCGCGCGTCTGCACCGCCTTGACGACTTTGGTCGTCATGAAGATCCTTGGCGCGGAAGACCGGGGATACCGGTCCGGCCGGCACGCGCAGCGTACTTCACCCTTGCCCGCGCGAGGGCGGAGCCCTTAGCGATTCACTTCCAAGAAAAAATGCTCTTCCTGCTTCCCTGCAAGGGCGCAACAGAAACGCAAAAAGCCCCGCCTCCGGAGGAGGCGGGGCGGATGATCCGGATGGATCAGTCGCCGTTGCGGCGGGACCAGATCAGGGTGAAGCCGTCGTCACCCTCGACTTTCACCAGCGAGGCGTAGATCGGCGCCGGCAAGCTCGGATCGTCGAGCTTGACCGAGAGGTATTCGCGTTCGGTCTCGCGGGCGGTCTTCTTCCAGGCGGCGCCGAATTCGGTGCCGGCGAAGATGCGAAAGTCGGGCGCCTTGTCGTTATCCTTCTCGGACGGGGCGAACCTTGCCTTGATGTTGAGCGTCAGCGTCTTGATCGAGCCGACGTAGCCATTGTCTGAAGCGGTGAAGGTGCCGATCGTAGCCATGGTAATCTCCGTTAGTTGCTCGGGCCGCGCCCATCGCGGCCTCGATGGCGATCCTTGGCCCGGGGAGCGATCGGCCCGCAGCCGTCAGGCCCGCAGCGCAGCGGAGGACGGCGTCAGCCTGCTTTTTTGTTTTCCGCGAGGAATGCCGCCCCCTTGCGGCAGGGGAAAAAAGCAGGCGTAGCCGTTGCGGGAAGGCGATCGAGGCTCTTGCCGTCCCTCGGGCCTGATCAGCCCATTCGAGGTTGCGTTGGACGCCGCCCATAAACTGACGGAGACCACCGTGGCTGCCGGCATTCAAGCAGCACAACGACCCGGCTTGATCGGTCGAACACACGCTGACGCCCGCGCACGAACGGCGATAAAGACGCGCGAGGGGGAATGATGAGCGACCAATTCCGCATTTTGTCGTGGCGCATCGAGACGCCGCTGGAAGAGGCCCCCGCTGAAAGACGATCCGAACGGCGGCAGTCATTTCGATTGGTCAAGGACCCGGCCAAGGGCACGTCGCCGCTGATGAAGCGGGCGAGAGGACGAACCTGTGTTCTGTTCGTTACGATCGCACTGATCGGAAGGACCCCGCATTCCGTCGTCCAGGTGCGGGCTTGCGTCTGTAGGTCGCTGCCTTTGCATCAATTAAACCGGCCGCGCGCCGAGGCGCGCGGCCGAAATTTTGGGTAGTTGGTCGGAGCCGATAAGCGGCCCCGAGAACTCACTCGGCAGCCTCCGAATAAGCATCATCGCCTTGCGCATCGATGGGCACATCGGTGCGCTCTTGCGGCTTTACTGTCCTCAGCAGGGAAGGCAGCCAGTCGGTCTCAGCGAGCATCTGCTCGGCAGCTTCGGCCATATCGACCTTCTTCATATCTGCCATTCGCTCGGCGGCCTCGCCGCTTACACCGTCGCAGACGGCCTCCAGAATGCGGGCCTTAGTGACGCGACCGAGATAGCTGCGCACGGTCGGCCGCCAGTAGCCGGTCATGTCGAGGGAAACGGCGTCCGCCAGCCGGTCGGCCGTTGCCAAAGCGCGAGGCCTCTCCCACGGCAGTTTAACCGCGTTGACGGTCAGCGCGACACAATGAGCGAACAAGGCCATGCGGCTGTCGTGATCCAGCTCGGCGACGAACGCCCAGAGGCTCGTGACGTCGCGCGGTATCTGCCTTGCCCAATTGGCGTGGCGATCCGCCCATGCCTTGCCGGCGGGCGTATCCTCGATCCCGTCCGCATGTCCTACCAAATCCGTCTTGATCGGCTGGATACCGACAACATGGGCATCCGCGCCGAGATAGAAGATTTGCGCGGCGAGTGCATGGGTGACCGCAACGATGGCGACTTCCGGCTGTTCGCTCAGGTTGAGCCGCAGACCCAAGGTTCGGTGCGCGGTGAGGTCACGAACGAGAACGTCAGACAACGGGCGGTCGTCCTCTTCCTCGTCGGAGGCAGTTGCTCCCTCCCCGCTCTCATCTCGCACTGCCTGATCATCTGCTCCCTCCGGATCGCCTGCCACTGAGGCCTCCGCGCTCTGCTCCGCTTCGGGTTGAGGCTTTTCGTCCGCGGGCCGGACGAAACCGCGCTCGATCCGGACGGCGCCATCGTGATTGAGGATCACGAACGCACCGCCGCGCGCGACGTCGTCGGGATCGTAGGCCTGCCGCTTGGCTTCCAACCGCTCGATCTCGGCCTCAAGCTCGCCGAACCGGGCATCCACTTCATCAGGCAGTTCATCGGCCGCCTGATGTTGCTCGGTGAGATGGTCGAACTCGGTCTGTGCCGCCTCAAGGGCGGCCTTGTCTTCGGCCGAAAGCTCGACCGGATGCGGGTAGGTCCTCCGCATGCCGTGGGCATGCGGAAAATCGAGATGGGCCTCCGTCCATTTCCAGCCCTCGGCGGCACGAACCGCATCGGCTTCGCGACCAAGCTTCGCCGTGACCAGCAAATCAAGCAGCGCCACGTCTTCCAGATAGCCGCCGCGATCCTCAGTGAAGAGGTCCCGCAGGATCGTGCCGCCAGCCTCCGTATAGGCCTCAAGGCCAACAAAGCGCGCGCGGCGGTCGGTTGCGGCGACATGGGTTTCGGTAAGCATGCGACGAATGGTGCTGGCATCCCGGTTATAGGACAGGCGCTCGTAGACGCCTTCCTGCCGGGCGTGATCGTCGGTGATGGCAAACGCCATCAACTGCTCAAGGGCGAGGTCACCATCGCGATAGACCTGCATCAATTTCGGAGAGACCGCCCCCAGGCGGAGACGCTGCCGCACCACATGCGGCGTCACGCCGAAGCGGGCCGCGATTTCTTCCGCACCAAAGCCGCGCTCTTCCGCCAGCTTCTTGAACGCCTCGAACTGATCGGCGGGATGCATGTTTTCCCGGGTGACGTTCTCGTCAAGACTGATTTCGTGCGGATCGTTCGCGGTGTCCACGATGCAGCGGATCGGCTCGGTTTTCTTGATCTCCTTCCGCTTCACCCGCAGAAGCTGGGCAAGCCGCCTGCCCTCGCCGATGGTCACGAAATAGAACCCAGTAGCCGCATCCTCACCATCGACCTCTGGCTCGACGACCAGATTTTGCAGAATGCCCTTGGCGGCGATGCTCGCCGCATAGGCCTCGATCGCCGCATCGCTGTGCGGCGTCTTGCGCGCATTCTTCGGAGACTTCTTGAGCTTGTTGAGCGGAATGAGAAGATGCCGATCGCTCTCACCTCGGTGACCTGACCATAGTCGGTTTCAACGCCATTGCCGAGCCCTAGCCGCGCGGCAAGGCGCTCGGCCTCCTTCGGACAATCCGCAGAATGTCTCCATCGGCCAGGAGCGCTCCGCGAAGGTCCCCCTCTCGGACCGAAAAGCGAAAGCCGCACCGCTTCCTTCAACCTTCAATTTTCGATCCGCGCTTTCCCAGATCACCGCCGCAATGGCGAGGCCGAGCAACAGCCGGACCAGCAGGCCTTGAGCCGCAGCGTTGCCCGTCCGCCGGGCGCATCGCCGTAGATCGCGACCGCAAGCGGATAGAGCTTCTCGTGCACGGCGCGTGCCTGCTCCCAATCGCCGGCTTCCGCCGCGTTCCAGAGACTGACGACAAGCTCCGGCACGACGCAGGCAAGGCTGACCTGGCGACCGGCCGAGCCGACGAGATAACTCGTGAGCAAATATTCGTCGCCGGAGCCGAGCACGACGAATTCCGGCCGCAATCGGATCAGTCGCAGATTCTGTTCGTAACTCGCGACTTCCCAGCTGGCTTCCTTGATCGCGACAAAGCGAGGGTCGGCGACGAGCCGTTCCAGCAGCGACGGCGCATAGGCCATCGCACCCGCGCCGATCGGCGCGGCGTAGAGCATCAATGGCGCGGTCGTCGCATCGCGCGATATGGCGATGATGTTCGATGACACAGTCATCGGCGTGGCCGAGCGCCAGCTGTTGGGAGGAAACACCAGAAGCCCGTCCGCTCCCGCTGCCAGCGCCGCCAAGTTCGTGCGCGCGGCGGCTGGATCGGCAACGTCGTCGCGTAAGTCGCCTGATCCCGAAAAGCGGCGCATCGTTCTCGGATGCTGCGCCGCTTCGAAATCTCTGTAGGCGCCCCTCGGCCCCCATCTGCGCAATCGGGCACCACCCTGCCGGAAATTTCCGCTTGCCCGTTTCCGCGCCAGGCTTAGAATTTGGGACAAGGTTCCGAAATTTGGAACCCTCTTGGACCAACGAGCATGAGCGCCCTCACTAACGCCATCGAGATCCTGCATTGCTTTTCCAGCGCGCGGCCCGATCTGTCGTTCGCGGACGTGATGGCGTTGACCGGCAAGCCGAAGAGCTCGACCTCGCGGCTTTTGCGCTCTCTGCGCGACTGCGGCCTGCTCGAGCAGGATCCTCACACCCGCCGTTACCGGCCGGGTCTCCTCACCTTCGAGCTCGGCCGGCTACACCGCGCCCATGACGACCTCATCAGCATGGCCGAGCGCGAGCTGCGCGAAGTCTGCGCCCGCACCGGTCACACCGGCTACATCGCCGTGCTCGACGGCTACGAACAGGTCGTGCTCCGGATCGTGCCGGGCTCCAATCCCTTGCGCGTCGTCAATCCGCCGGGCCAGCGCACGCCAGCCCTTGCCACCTCGAACGGCCGCGCCATGCTCGCACGCCTCTCGGACGAAGACATCCGCGCACGGGTGCCCGCGACCTATCCAAAACTGCCGCGCAACTCGCCGCAGAATTTCAAGCAGTTGATGGCGCAGCTGGACGAAATCCGCCGTACCGGGGTATCCGAGGCGGCCGATGAATCCATCGAGGGCGTGGGCTCGCAAGGCTTTGCGCTGAAGAGCGGCGAAACCGGCGAGATGATCGGGATCGCGGTGTCCTATTCGGTGCAGGCGACCACCGCCTCCGAGCGCGCCAATGTCCGGCGCGAGCTGGCGGCGATGGCCGCAAAGCTGCGCCGGCTGACTGGCGATCAACTCGACCAGGTCGTCACACGTGCTCAGGCGGGGACGCGATGAGCGACGCCGCCATCCAACGCCCCAACGGCCTTGCGCTCTTCATTCTGCCGAGCGCGCTGCTGTTTGCGCTGTTCTTCTTCCTTCCGATCGGGCTGATGGCGCTGATGAGCGTGCTCACCGGAAATCCGGTGGTGGCACCGAAGGTCGCCTTCACCACCCGCCATTACGCCCGCATCGTCGACGATCCCTATTATCTCGAGGTGATCTGGACCACGATCCGGATCGGGTTCGTGACCACACTCGTCGCGCTCGCGATCGGCTATCCGCTGGCACACTGGATGGCCCGGATCAGGAGCCGCACCGGACACGCGCTGCTGCTGATGGCGGTGCTGGCGCCGATGCTGACCGGCATCGTGGTGCGCACCTTCGCCTGGATGACGCTGCTGTCCGACAAGGGCGTGATCAATCAAACCTTGATCTCGCTCGGCGCGATCAGCCAGCCGCTGAAGCTGATGTACACCGAGACCGGCATCGTGGTCGGGCTCGTCCACATCTACGTCCCCTTCATGGTGCTGACGCTCACCGGCGTGATCGGCCGCATCGACGAGCGGCTGGAGCAGGCCGCGGAAAATCTCGGCGCCAGCCCCTTGCGCGCCTTCATCGAGGTGACACTGCCGTTGAGCCTGCCCGGCATTCTGGCCGGCTCGCTGCTGGTGTTCGCGCTCGCGATCAGCGCCTATGTCACCCCGATCCTGCTCGGCGGCTTCCAGATCATGACGCTGCCGATCCTGATCTATCAGCAGATCTCGGCCAACTTCAACGTCGGCTTCGCGGCGGCGCTCGGCATCGTCCTGCTCCTGATCTCGCTGGGACTCGTCGTCGCCTATAATCACGCGCTCGGCCTCGTCTCCGGCCAGCGCGAATTGCAGTGAGGCCGGTGATGAGCACCTCCACCTCGCACAATCCATCGCTCGCGCCCGACCACGCTGCAGCGCCCGCGCGCACGCCCGCCGCCGCTAGGCATTACGGCCGCTACCTCTATCTCACCGTCAACATCGCCATCCTGATCTTCCTGCTGGCGCCGATCGCGGTCGTCGTCGTCTTCGCGCTCAATCCGACACCATTCATCCAGTTTCCGCCGGTCGGCGTCTCCTTGCGCTGGTTCGAGAAATTCTTCGCCTCGCGTGATTTCATGCATGCACTCGGCTTTAGCCTCGAAGTCGCGCTCCTCACCACGGTGTCCGCGACCGTGCTCGGCGCATCCGCGGCCCTGGCGCTCGCCCGCGGCAATTTGCCGGGCACGCGGCTGATCGTGGCGACCATGCTTTCGCCACTGATGCTGCCGGCAATCCTGACGGGATTGGCGCTATTTCAAACTTATGTGCTGCTCGATGTCGGCCGCCCGACCTGGGGCCTGGTCGCCGGCCACACGCTGGTGACGCTGCCCTATGTGGTGCGCACGACGCTCGCCGTGCTGCATAATTTCGACCTACGCCTGGAAGAAGCCGCCCGCAATCTCGGCGCAAGCCCGCTGCGCACCTTCTTCGAGGTGACGCTGCCGCTGATCAAGCCCGGCGTGCTTGCGGGCGCGATCTTCGCCTTCATCGTCTCGTTCGACCAGTTCCCGGTGTCGCTGTTCCTGGTCAGCCCGGGCAACGAGACCCTGCCAGTCACGCTGTTCAACTATCTCAAGTTCGATCTGGACGGCACCATCGGCGCCGCCTCCGTGGTCTCGATCGTGCTGGCTTTTGTCGTCGTCATCGGGCTCGACCGCACCGTCGGCCTGCGCTCCTACGTCAAACTGTAACCGCTCATTGCACCGAAGGAATCGAGACATGATGAAAGCTTTGGGATCGTCACGGCTCAGCCGCCGCCGCTTTCTCGCCGCGGGCGCTTCACTCGGCATCGGTACGATGGCGGCGCCTTATGTCGCACGCGCCGACGATCCCACGCTGCGCATCACCGGCTGGGGCGGCAAGTGGGGCGAGATCATGAAGGCCGAGATCGGACCAGCCTTCGAGAGCGAGTTCAAATGCAAGCTCCAGACCGATTCCGCCTTCCCCTATTTGCCGAAGCTCCAGGCGAGTTCGCGCTCGGCGCCGATCTATGACGTGCTGCATACCAACTCCAACGAGCAGTGGGCGGCAGCCGAGATGGGCCTGGTCGAGCCCAAGATCGACGCCAAGCTCGTGCCCAACCTCGCCGACGTTTACCCCTATGCGATCAGCGACAAGATCGTCGGCGTCTCGATCTTCACCAGCGCCATCGGGCTCGGCATGCGCACCGACAAGGGCTATACCGGCGTCACCTCCTGGAAGGAGCTGTGGGACGCGAAATACAATGGCGTCCGCGGCGGCTACGTCATTCCCGTCAACAGCCTCGGCCAGGCATTCTTGATGATGTGCGGCACGCTGTTCGGCAAGGGCCAGACCGATCTCGACGCGGCCTATGCGGCGCTGGAGAAGCTGAAGCCGATCAAGATCGTCGACTTCACCGGCGCGATGGAGAAGATGCTGCTGTCGGGCGAGGTCGGCCTCTGCGTCATCCACGATTCCGGCATCTACCGCTACGACGGACAGAACCAGCCGATCGATTTCGTCGCGCCGAGCGAAGGCGTCCTGTCGCTCGAGCAGGTCCTGACCATCACCCCCGGCAGCAAGATGAAGGAGCTCGCCAACGCCTACGTGAACTACATGCTGCGCCCCGAGGTGCAGAAGCGCCTCGCGGAGACCGTCTGGTATTCCCCGGCCAACAAGAAGGTGAAGCTCGACGCCAAATACGACGCCAAGCTTCTGACCACGCCGGAGAAGGTCTCGAAGCTGATCCAGGTCGACTGGAAGTGGTACAACGAACGCAAGGACGAAATCGACCAGCGCGTCAACCGGATCTTCCGCGCATGAGCGCGTCGATCGAAATCGCCGGCGTCAGCAAGATCTATGACGGCGGCGTGCTTGCGGTGGACGCGGTCGGCATGGACATCCGGCAGGGCGAATTCTTCTCCCTGCTCGGTCCGTCCGGCTGCGGCAAGACCACGACGCTGCGCATGATCGCCGGCT
The DNA here is from genome assembly GCF_023074015.1 of Bradyrhizobium sp. 142. Classification (NCBI taxonomy): domain Bacteria; kingdom Pseudomonadati; phylum Pseudomonadota; class Alphaproteobacteria; order Hyphomicrobiales; family Nitrobacteraceae; genus Bradyrhizobium; species Bradyrhizobium sp. 142. The sequence continues at coordinate 7,005 of NZ_JADPKQ010000473.1, read as the reverse complement.
TCGAGACGCCGAGCTCGGGCGCGATCCGCGTCGACGGCGCCGACATCACCCATGTTCCCGCGCACAAACGCGACATGGGCATGGTGTTCCAGAACTACGCCCTGTTTCCGCATCGCACCGTCGCCGAGAATGTCGCCTTCGGCCTGCGCATGCGCGGGCTCGACAAGGCCAGCATCGCGACCAAGGTGAAGGCGGCGCTTGCCATGGTCGAACTGTCCGGCCTGGAGAACCGCCGGCCTGCCCAGCTCTCCGGCGGCCAGCAGCAGCGCGTGGCGCTCGCCCGCGCCATCGTGATCGCGCCGCGCGTCCTGCTCTGCGACGAGCCGCTGGGCGCGCTGGACAAGAAGCTGCGCCAGCAGATGCAGTTCGAGCTCAAGCAGCTGCAGAAGAAGCTCGGCCTGACCCTGGTCTTCGTCACCCATGATCAGGAAGAGGCGCTCGCGATGTCCGACCGCATCGCCGTGATGAACGGCGGCCGCGTCGAGCAGGTCGGCACGCCTGCCGAGATCTATAACCACCCCACGACCCGCTTCGTCGCCGACTTCATCGGCGACACCAACATTTTCCGCGGCGAGCACATCACGGCAAGCGCCGCTGGCCCGGTTCTCGACGTGGGCAAGGGCCTGATCCTGACACTGCCGCCCGCTGCGGACACGCAGGGCACCGGCGTTCTCTCGATGGCGCTGCGTCCCGAAAAGATCCGGCTCTCTCCACGCAGCGACGCCGCAGGCGCGGCAGGCACCTGCGCGGACGGCGTCGTCGAAAACACCAACTTTCTCGGCGGCGCGGTGCTCTACCGCATCACGCTCGAGGGCGGCCATCGCGTCCTCGTGCAGCAGCCCAATGCGGGCACGAGCCGCCTGTTCGTTCCCGGCAACGGTGTCACGCTCGACTGGACGCCGGCCGATCTCGTCGTCTTGAAGGACTAGGTCAGACATGAACATGCCATTGAAACATCAGCGCATCGGGGTCGTCGTCATCGGCCAGAGCCCACGTCCGACCGTTGCATCCGAAATCGCCGCCGTGCTGTCGCCGGACATCCAGATCGAGCTGCGCGGCGCGCTCGACGGCATGAGCCGCGCCGAGATCGACGCCATCCCGCCGATGGACGGCTACGACACGCTGTTCACGCTGCTGCCGAACGGCGATGGCGTCACCATCAGCAAGAAGGAAGTCGAGCGGCGCGCGAGCCAGCAGATCACCCGCTTCAAGCACGAGGGCGTCGGCGTGACGCTGATGGCCTGCACCGGCAAGTTTCCCAATCTCGGAGCCGACGGCCTCGTCATCCTGCCTTCGGCCATCCTGCATAATCTCGTCGAGGCCGTGCTGCCGAAAGGCCGGCTCGGCGTGTTCTCGCCGCTCACCGAACAGACCGCACTGATCGACAAGAAATGGCAGCGCGAGGGCGTCGAGGTAGTCGGCGTCACGCTTCGCCCCGGCTCCGACGATGCCGCGGTCGACGAGGCCGCACGCACGATGGCGGAACTCGAACCCGATCTCGTGGTGATGGACTGCATCAGCTACACCAGCGCCAACAAGGCGCGCGTGCGCACGGCCTATCCCGGTCCGGTGATCCTCGGCATTGCCGCTGCGGCCCGCATCGTCGAGGAGCTGGTGTCGTGAGCAAGCCGGAATTGAAGTCGATCAGCATCGAGGACATCGAAGCGCTCGCGGTCGGCGCCTGGATCCTCGGCACCGGCGGCGGCGGCAGCCCCTATCTTGGCCTGCTCAACCTGCGCCGGCTCTATGCCGAGGGCCACCGCGTGCAATTGATGTCGCCGCTCGATCTCGATGACGACGACTGGGTCGCGGTCGTCTCCAACATGGGCGCGCCGCTGGTCGGACAGGAACGCCTCGCCGATAGCCGCAACATCGCGCGCGCGGTGCGGATGCAGGAGGAGATCAACGGCATCAAGTTCCGCGCCGTGATGTCGGTCGAGATCGGCGGCGGCAACGGCGTACAGGCGCTGATGGCGGCCGCTCATCTCGGCATTCCCGTGGTCGACGCCGACTGCATGGGCCGCGCCTTCCCGGAGGCGCAGATGACCTCGGTCGCGATCGGTGGCCTGCGCCCCTACCCCTGCACGCTCTATGATCCGCGCGGCATCGAAGCCGTCGTCACCAAGGTGCCGAGCTGGAAATGGATGGAGCGGGCGAGCCGTAAAATCTGCGTCGAGATGGGCTCGATCGCCTCCACCAGCAAGGCTCCCCGCACGGGACGCGAGGTGAAGGACTGGGGTATTCACTTCACCACCACCAAGGCGATCGGCATCGGCCGCGCCGTGCAGGATGCAAACCGCCGGCACGAAGATCCAATCGCCGCGCTGCTTTCGACCGAAGGCGGCAAGAAGCTCTTCACCGGCAAGATTGTCGACGTGGCCCGGCGCACGACGGAAGGATTTTTGCGCGGTTCGGCCACGATCGAAGGCAGTGATGCCGACCGCGGCAGCCGGCTCAAGCTTTCGTTCCAGAACGAATGGGTCGTGGCCTGGCGCGGCGAGGAGGCGATCGCGACATCGCCGGATTTGATCTGCGTGCTCGATAGCGTCAACGGCCACGGCGTCGGCACCGAGACAGTGCGTTACGGCCAGCGCGTCACCGTCGTGGCGCTGCCGGCGCCCCCCGTGCTCACCAGCCCGCGAGGTCTCGAATTCGTCGGCCCGCGCGCCTTCGGCTACGACCTCGACTACCGTTCCCTCTTCGCGCCCATTGAGGCAGGAGCTTAAGATCTGATGAAACGTATTGGCATCGATGTCGGCGGCACCAACACGGACGCCGTGCTGATCGTCGACGAGAAGGTCGTCCATTCCGTCAAGCGCCCGACCACCGCCGACGTGACCTCGGGCATCCTGGACGCGCTCAAGGCGTTGCGGGCCAATCCGGCCGCTGCGGTGAAGGTCGAGGCGGTCGTGATCGGCACCACGCACTTCATCAATGCGGTGGTGCAGCGCCGCCACGTCCAGAAGATCGCCGCGATCCGCATCGGGATGCCCGCGAGCGCCGCGCTGCCGCCGTTCTGCGACTGGCCTGCGGACCTCGCCGCGCTGGTCAACGGCGACATCTTCATGCTGGAGGGCGGCCACGATTACGACGGCCGACCATTCATGCCGCTCGACGTCGCGGCTCTCAAGGATGCTGCGCGAAAAATCAGGGACAAGGGCCTGCGCTCGGTCGCGGTGTGTTCGAGCTTCTCGCCACTCGATCCCTCCTGCGAGACCACCGCGCGCGAGATCCTCGCCGATATCTGCCCAGATGTCGCGGTGACGCTGTCGCACGATCTCGGCCGCATCGGCCTGCTCGAACGCGAAAACGCCGCGCTGCTCAACGCGTCCCTGCACGATCTCGCCGTCACCACGGTCGCGGCCTTTCGCAAGGCGATCGCCGACAGCGGCATCGATGCGCCGCTGTTCCTGACCCAGAACGACGGCACCGTCATGCAGGCCGAGATCGCCACCGCCTTCCCGGTGATGAGTTTTGCATCCGGCGCCACCAATTCCATGCGCGGCGCCGCCCACCTCTCCGGCCTCGACGACGCCATGGTCGTCGATGTCGGCGGCACCACCTCCGATATCGGCCAGCTCCGTCACGGCTTTCCGCGCGAGGCCAACGCCGTGGTCGAAGTCGGCGGCGTCCGCACGCTGTTCCGGATGCCTGACCTGCTGTCGATCGGCCTCGGCGGCGGCAGCCATGTCGACGAGGATCCGGTCCGCGTCGGTCCGCTGAGCGTCGGATACCGGCTGACATCGGACGCGCTGGTGTTCGGCGGCACGCGCCTCACCGCCACCGACATCGCGGTCGCCGCCGGCCTGATCGACATTGGCGACCGCTCCCGCGTCGCCAATCTGCCGAAACGCCTGGTCGAAGCCGTGCTTCGTGATGCCTGGCGCAAGCTCGAGGAAGACATCGACCGCATGAAGACCGAAGCCGGCGATGTGCCGCTGCTCGCGGTCGGCGGCGGCGCCTTCCTGGTGCCGGATCGCCTGCCGGGCATTTCTGAAATCGTGCGCGTGCCGCACGGCGACTGCGCCAATGCAGTAGGTGCTGCGATCGCGCAGGTCAGCGGCGAAGCCGACCAGGTGTTCCGTGACCTCAGCCGCGAGGACGCCATCGCGGCCGCACGCGATATCGCGGCCGACCGTGCCGTCCAGGCCGGCGCCGCGCGGGACAGCCTCAAGACCGTCGATGTCGAGGACATGCCGATCGCCTATCTGCCCGGCAATGCACTGCGCGTGCGCGTCCGCGTCGCCGGTGCCATCGCCAATCCGGATCTGCCTGCGGCGGCGTAGCAGGCCCCCGTCAGAGATCAGGCTTCAGAAGTGCCGCACCAGTTTCGCACCAGAAACCTCACCAGAACACAACGAACGCGATCGAAATCGGATAAGACCCAGCAAAATCAACGAATCGGATCGATATTCCGCCGCTCATAACGGTCTGGTTGAAGGTTCGAATCCTACCGGGCCCACCAGTGAATCAATTCATTCCTCGCTGCGCGGCGAATGGCCGAGCGCCGCCGCATGCAGCGGCCTGTCGGCAGACCTTCGAACCCTGCGGCGCACTTCGTGCCAAGGCTGGTAACTGACGCGCTCAAGTTGCGCCGCGAGAACTGCGCAGCCACCCAACCCGTAGATCGAATGGCCAGACGCGAGCGATTCGTGACCGGTATCGTCCACGAAGACCAACAGACTGCGATCGGGAACGCTGAGATTCATCCCGGCTTGCCGCCTCCTTCTTAAAACCGCGCGAATTCCAGCAACGGGCCGATGTCGTGATTGTCGGCGGATTTGAGCGCGGCGACATAGCGCGTGCGCAGCTCGCCGGTATCCGAAAGGGTACCGCCGCCCCAACTGAATACGTTCCCGCCTAAACGCTGAATCAGCAGATCGGCCATCAGGCGCGCATGACGGCCGTTGCCGTTCGGCCACGGATGGATCGCGGTAAGGCGGTGATGCAGCCGCACCGCGATTTCGTCCGGCGAATAGGTTTCGTGTTCGACCCAATAACGCACGTCGTCGAACATCGCCGGCGCTTCCGCCGGAATGCGGAACGCCTCGATGCCTATATTGCGTTCGGTCTGCCGATATGATCCCGCCCATTGCCAGACCTCGCCGAACATCTGCTTGTGCAGTGACTTTGCGAAATCCTCGTTGAGCAGATCGACGGGCTTACCCCGCCGCCTGCCGGCCCATGCCGCACCCTTGACAATGTTCTCCTGCTCCGCCTCGTTGAGATCGTCGCGATCGGTGATCCAAGTTTGCAGCAGCGCGTCACGTTCCTGCGGCGCCAGTGGCGTGGCGTCTTCGGGCTCCTGGAAGAGGTCGCTCACGGCTCGTTCCATAGGTCGCGCTCCTTGAGCTGATCGCGGATATACGCCTCGATCCGGGCTTCAAGGTTTGCATCGCTGGTCGACTGCGCTTCCAGCTTCATTGTGTGCGCGACCCGACCGAGATCACGCACGGCAATTTTGCGCGCGCGCACACGCACGGCCTCCTCAAGGGAGCTGTTGGGCACCAGGGCGTAGACGAGCGTGCAGTCGAGCGCCTCAGCAGCGCGTCTTAGCGTTTTTAGTTGGATTGCACCCGTGGCCTCCGATCGCTCGAGCGCCTCTAGGCTCTGGGGACGGATTTTGAGCCGGGCCGCGTATTGCACGCCCGTCATGCCCAACGCGTCCCGGATTGCCCGGACCCACCCTTTTGGGGGCGTGCGGAAACGCTCGGCCGGCTTGAGCGGGCTCAGCCGCTCGTCCAACCGCTGGCGGGCGCGGGTGTTGGTATCACTTTTCATAGTTCAACCTGATTTTGTCTGGCCTATGATCAGGCCACAGTCTGATTCTTATGGCGTTTCAATCAGCCTACAGCCTGATCTTATATCACCTCATATAAGACTACAACCTGATTAGAAGTTCGTATAATCAGTCCACAACCTGATATTAGAAAGCTACATCGTTGTCCTTCCAAGAGAATGTCCGACTGCCATAAAGCGATAACAATCCACAGCCAAACGGCGCAAACTCTTAAAGTTCCCGCTTTTGTTGTAGGCTTTCGTCCAAGGGAATCAAGGGGGGCGGTCTTCTGACTGGCATCACAAGCCGTGAGCTTGTTTAGCAAGTGGACACGACCGGTCCGACTACCGGCGTTCCCTGAGCGTCGGCACGTCTTCGGAAAGAACGCGGTGACCCAAAAGGTCTTCCCCGGCGAGGTGGTGCAGGCTCAGTTCTTCCCATCCCAACATCCCGGGCACGATCAAATAACCACCCGGCTCACCCCACCGTTCGACGCATTTCTGATCCGCTTTCCGAAGGTCCACCGTGTCGAAAGTCCCCTGCCGGTCCTGACCTGCGTCGATCCTGATGACTACAAAGAATCGACGTCGCCTCTCGAAATGGCCTGGGACCGGCTTGGCGCCCTGGAGACCTGGGCCGACAGCCCTGGAAAGGTTCTGGAGTCCTGGAGAAACCGTTTTGTCTTCGCCGTCGAGGATCTCGACCACAGCCATCCCGGCTTGCGCATGCCGCAGATCGGCGCCTTGCATGCCATCGCCTCACACTTCTCGGTGGGCAAGGAATTCGAGCCTGCCACCATTGTGCTCCCCACCGGCACCGGCAAAACCGAGACCATGCTTGCCGACCTAGACGACCGATTCCATGAAACCGGCACCGACGGAACTGAAAGCGTGTTGATGGATTCCTCGTTTGAGATTGGCCGAACGAGGATTGGTATCATGGCAACATGGCGGCAAGCAGTTGAGCTGGCGATGAGCGAGGCAGAAATTGAAGCGTTGACGGCTCTTTCGCGATCCCGAACCGAGCCGGCGAGCCGGGTGTCACGGGCCACGATGCTGCTGGCCTACCGTGAGAACCCATCGTTCTTTGCCGTGGGACGAAGACTTGGCGTGCATCATCAGACGGTCCAGCGCTGCGTTGAGCGGGCGGTCGCTTATGGCGCGCTGGCGGCACTCGACGACCGACCGCGGCCGGGCAAGGAGCCGGTGATCACGCCGGAGACCAAG
>NZ_JADPKQ010000242.1:0-577 GCF_023074015.1 Bradyrhizobium sp. 142 | reverse complement strand
GAATGGTATCCTACGCCTCTGCGCCAACCCATCCGCACTCCCTTATTCGAACCTCACCGATAGAGGCGGTCTTGCCGGGTTCGAAGTCGAACTCGCGGAAGTATTGGCGCACGAGATGGGATTTGAGCTCGGTGTGACCTGGGTTCGAAACGCCGGTGATATTAAGAACTCGGATTGCGATGTCTTGATGGACGTCGTCACCTCCGCCGCAAGCTATGATCGGGAGGGACTTACCGGGCCGCTGACAACCCATCTACCTCTTCGCTATTCGAGACCTTACGCAGACAGCGGTGTTGTCCTCGTCATTTCATCTCGATCTTCGGTTCGTCGGCTTGAGGATTTGCACGGTCAGAAGATTGGCGTCATGGTTGGCACCGTCGAGCACGAGTGGCTGGCCAAACACGGCTTCCGCGTTTCGGTCTTCGCCTCTCAAGAAGACATAATTGCGGCGATCGAGGCAGGCGAAATCGAAGTCGGCGCCACAAACCCCGTGATTATCGGCTGGTATCGGCACGAACACCCCAGCACGGCAGTAAGGATACCCGACGGATACGAGCCAGAACCGGCACTGCGCTGG